>CBFDUE010000050.1:0-17622 GCA_965613025.1 uncultured bacterium | reverse complement strand
TCAAGCAGAAGACGGCATACGAGATCATGCCTAGTCTCGTGGGCTCGGAGATGTGTATAAGAGACAGGATATAAAGAATGATCTTAAGATACTTCACAATATTGATATACGATTTAAAGTCCACGAAGCCACAGGTAAGACAATGGTTACAGTTATTGATTCTGAAAGCGGTAAGGTTATAAGAGAGATACCCCCTTCTGAGATACTAAATCTTGCTGCCAAGATAGATCAGATGATGGGTATCCTTTTTGATAAAAAAGGTTAAGATGGAAGATGCAATAAGGATCCTTGTAATTGATGATGATTCTACAATAGCAGATATTTTAAAAGAATTTCTATCCACTGATGGAAGATATGTAAGAGCCTGTTATAACGGCAAATCCGCTATTGATCTCCTTAAAAAAGAGCCATTTGACATAATAATAGTTGATCTTGTAATGCCAGATATAGGTGGGGAGGAGGTATTAAAATTTGCAAAGAGGAGATATCCTGATATTGTGGTTATAATCTTGACAGGACATGCCTCGGTAGAATCTGCCATAATGGCGATAAAGGAGGGCGCCTATGACTATATAAAAAAGCCCTGCAGATTGGATGAAATTGGAATTACAATACAGAATGCCATTGAAAAGATAAAGTTAAACAGAGAAAACAAGATGCTGGTTGAAAAGCTAAAAAAGTTTTATAGAGAGTTAAATGATATAAGAAGAGAGCATGATCTTTATGAAGAAAGGGATAAGGATCTGGTCTTTTTCCCATCCAATGTCCCTATACTTAGAGATACTAAAAAGAGCTTAGATGATTTCACACAAAGACTCTTTATATTAAAGAAACTTAGGGAGATAGATATTATTACGGAGAAGGAATTTATTACGCTCAGAGACAGGATACTTAAAAAGATGGGCTTAGAGGATGTTAGGCTATGAAAGATTCCTTAAATATACTTGTGGTAGATGATGAATATTTCATCAGAGAGCTTTTAAAGGAATACATTACAACTAATACCTCCCATAAGGTCTTTTCTGCTCAAGATGGAAAAGAGGCCTTAGAGATAATTAAAAGAGAAGATATTGACTGCTGTTTTACTGATATATCTATGCCAGGGATGGACGGTATTGAGCTTTCAAAAAGGATACATGAATATGATAATACCATTCCAATTGTGGTTATGACAGGTTATCCATCTGTGGAAAATCTATGTGCAACTCTTAAACAGGGGATATCTGACTTTCTTATAAAGCCCATCAAATTAGAGGATATAATTCCAACTATTGAAAAGATCATTAAAGATAGAGAGCTACTTGTTGAAAATATGCTTTTAAAGAAGAGTTCAGAGAAGGCAGAGGAGCTTAAAGAGATAAATAGGGAACTTGAAGAAAAGATCAAGAATCTGGAAAAGGTAAATCTTATTCTTCAAAGGCTCAATAATATCACAAACAGCTCAGAGCTTTTTAATCAGCTTGTATATCTTACAAAAGAGATTATTCACGGAGATACAGCCAATTTTTATATTCTTGACCATAAAGATAAAGATCACACCCTGATTTCTACTACCGAAAATAACCATGAATCTACATCCACAATTAGCAAACAGGTAATTGAAAAGGTGTTGGAAGATAATCTTCCCATTATAAAAAAGGCGGAAGATCAAGGCTGTTATATCGGAATTCCAATCAGGATTAGAAATAATACATTTGGGGTCATTGTAGGAAGTAAGAAAAATTCAAAGAGAACCTTTGAAAGTAAGGATCTATATTTTTTAGATCTCATTTCAAAACAGGCATCTTCAATGATCGAAAATATAGCACTATACGAGAACATATATGAGAATCTGCTTTCCACTCTCTATGCCTTTGTAAGGCTCATAGAGGCAAGAGATCCCTATACTAAGAAACACTCCTCAAGAACCACTGCCTATGCAGTTAAGATAGCCAAGAGGATGCAATTGGGCCGGGCAGAGATTGATTGCCTGAAAGTGGCTGGGTATCTACATGATATTGGAAAGATTGGGATTCCAGATTCAATCTTACTCAAACCCGCATCCTTGACAAAAGAGGAATATGAGGTGATTAAGAGGCATCCTGTAATTGCCGATGATATCTTAAGACACATAAGCATGTGGGAAAAAGAGAAGGGAATAATTAGATCGCATCATGAAAGATGGGATGGAAAGGGATATCCAGATGGACTTGTAGGATCTGATATACCGCTGCTGTCCAGGATATTATCGGTTGCAGATGTTTATGATGCGCTGACCTCTGATAGGGCATATCGTTCTAAGATGACTCATGAGGAGGCTGTAAAGATCATTACTGAAAAAGCAGGCACACAATTTGATCCTGAAATAGTAGGGATATTCTTAAATGTATTTAAAGAGTGAGACTCTAAGAATCTATATGTAAATGAAGATGCTCTAACAGCCTTATAAGATCTCCCTTCTCTAATCCCAATCTTTCTAATCTTTGAGGTAGATCTGTTGTATTTATATGATCCAGTTCTAAATGGGGATTTAGCCTATTTACCAGGAGATCTGAAAGATATATCAGATGAGCAAGATAGGAATCCACTCTTGCATTTTCAGGAAAGTGATGGTTTTCAATTACATCTATAATATTTGGACTTAAGTTCCATCTCTTAGCCAAGATCTTTCCAGCCTGTGCATGATCTATACCAAAGATATCCTGCTCAATGGAGGATAGATCGGGCTTTCTATTTTCAAGCTCCCTGTAGAATTGGGGTCTATACCTGCCCATGTATTGATCCAGAACCACCTTTCCAATATCATGTAATAGGCCGGCTGTGTATGCCACATCTGCTCTTACAGATCCCAGAAGATGGGATAATATCTCTGCTGCTTTTCCTGTCTTTATAGAGTGATGGAAAAGCCCTCCTTCACATAAGGAGTATCCATCATTTTTCTGCATAATGGGTTCAAGGGATGCCATAAGTATGACCTTAAGTAATAATCTTTCTCCAATTATTAAGATTGCCCTTTCAATGGAGTCAATCCTTCTGGGTATTCCCATATAGGTTGAATTACAAAATCTCAACACCCTTGCAACTAATACCTGATCCTGTTTTAGCTCTTTTGTTATCTGTTTAAAATCATATTTTTCATCACTTAGCATATGTATGACCTTTAATGTAATTTGAGGGATTGAGGATATCTTTCCAAGCCTTGTATTAATTTCATCTCCACTGGGTTTTGGGATATGATCTGTATCCATAAGATCTTTGTTTTTAGAAAGATCCAGCAGAGGAATTATCTTACTTTGAAGATCCCTCAATCTGAGAACTAACTTCCACCCATTATATCCCCCGGTTTCTGAAAATCTTATGGGTATCTCCATATCCCTTAGATAGGAAAATGCTATATCTTTGCTCTTTTCCCCTAAGTTCAGTTCTAAGTCTTCCTGGGGATCTAACATGGCACCTCCTGCAACAGTTGCCTCCAGATTATGCTTTTTTGCTCCCTTTTGGAGCATCTCTTCAACAAACAGGGGTAGGCCCGTTGATACAAAATATTGTGGAGCTAAGGAAGATCTGGATTCAGGTGGGAATGGAAGCAGAAAGTGTGACAACCCTCCGATTCCACTTTTCTTATCTACAAGGCTCACTCCCAGACAGACACCAAGTAGGGCCTCTACTTGGGTATTAACATCCCTCTCTTTGATAATAAATTGCCCTGTAGGAACAATTAGTTTCTTCATACTTTTTAGATATATTCTCCTCTCTTATACCTTCCAAGCTCAGTGGTGCCAATTATGATAGCTTCACTAAGGATGGGATAAAGCCTATCCTCTGGAGGAATCAGATCTAAAAGATCGGTGAGTTCATCCACACCCTTTTCTATCTTTTCTATTAAGGGATGAAGATCCTTCATATTATACAAGGGATCGCTTAATCTTGCCTGATACCTCTCTAAAACATTAATCAGCTCCTCAACCTTTGATACAATTTGCTCCTTAGGAGGTAGGAATTTTTTTCCCACCAAAAGGGGAAGGGTCTTTCCAATTGAATAGGCCTTATGGGCTGAAAGTGTTTCTGCAGATCCTATTTTGCTTTTCAATATATCTTTAAAAGGGGTATCTACCTTTTTATCTTTCATGCCCCTTTGGGATTCAATTATCTTTCCTATCCTTCCATACTCTTCTATCCGCATAATCTACTCCTTCATCATAGATTCCGTAGATTAAAACAGCAAAATTTATGCCACAATCCATTTTATAATAATTGACTCAGGTCATAAATTTTAGTGGAATAGCCTTATAAAATTAGTATAATATAAGTTTGGAAAATTTGAGGAGGAAAATTAATTGAATCAGTTTTATAAAAATCTCTCCATATGGATTCTAATTTCCCTTATGATGCTTGTGATGTTTCAATTCTTTAGAGAACCTCAAAAGGGTAGAGCGAGAATAAGCTATAGTGAATTCTTAGATATGGTGGAATCTGGTTCTGTGCTTGAGGTTACCATTAAGGGAGAATATGTTTCTGGAAGCTCTGTAAATGGTCCTTTTAAGACCTATGTGCCACAAGATCCTGAATTAATTAAATTGCTGAGGGAAAGAGGGGTTAAGATCACGGTAAGGCCAAAGGATGATTCATCCTGGTTTCAGGTATTTCTTTCCTGGGTTCCCATGTTAATCCTTATCGGTGTATGGATTTTCTTTATGAGGCAGATGCAGGTAGGAGGTGGTAAGGCACTCTCTTTTGGAAAGAGTAGGGCAAGGCTTCTGTCAGAGTCATCCCCCAAAGTTACCTTTGAAGATGTGGCAGGTATTGATGAGGCAAAAGAAGAGCTGATGGAGATTATTGAGTTTTTAAAAGATCCAAAGAGATTTACCAGATTAGGTGGCAGAATACCGAAGGGGGTCTTGCTTGTGGGTGCTCCAGGCACAGGGAAGACCTTGCTTGCAAGGGCAATTGCAGGAGAGGCAGGTGTTCCCTTTTTTAGTATCAGTGGCTCTGATTTTGTAGAGATGTTTGTAGGAGTTGGAGCTGCAAGGGTAAGAGACCTGTTTAATCAGGGGAAAAAGAATGCACCATGTATAATCTTTATTGATGAGATAGATGCGGTTGGAAGACATAGGGGGGCAGGGCTTGGAGGAGGTCATGATGAGAGGGAACAGACACTAAATCAGCTCTTAGTTGAGATGGATGGATTTGAGGCAAATGAAGGGGTAATACTCATTGCCGCCACCAATAGGCCTGATGTGTTGGATCCTGCACTCCTTAGACCCGGTAGATTTGATAGGCAAGTGGTTGTGCCTGTCCCTGATGTGAAGGGGAGGGAGGAGATCTTAAAGGTGCATGTAAAAAAGACAATCCTTGCAGATGATGTGGACATATCTGTGCTTGCAAGGGGGACTCCTGGCTTTACCGGTGCTGATCTTGAAAATATGGTAAATGAAGCGGCACTGATGGCTGCAAGAAGGAAAAAGGATAAGGTGGAGATGGTGGATTTTGAGGATGCAAAGGATAAGGTATTAATGGGAGCTGAACGAAGGAGTATGATAATTAGTGAAGAAGAAAAGAGGACAACTGCATACCATGAGGCAGGTCATGCCTTGGTTGCAAAGCTTCTTCCCCATTCCGATCCTATCCATAAGGTAACCATAATACCTAGGGGTAGGGCATTAGGAGTAACTCAACAGCTTCCTATGGATGAAAGACATACATATTCAAGGGAATATCTATTTAATAATATTACCATTCTCTTGGGAGGAAGGGTGGCTGAAGAGCTCGTCCTGAATACTCAGACCACAGGTGCAGGAAACGATATTGAAAAGGCCTCTGAGCTTGCAAGAAAGATGGTATGCGACTATGGTATGAGTGAAGAGCTTGGGCCACTTACCTTTGGAAAAAAGGAAGAGCAGATATTTCTTGGAAGAGAGATAGCTCAGCACAGAGACTATAGTGAGAGGACTGCCCAGAGGATAGATGAAGAGGTAAAGAGGATAGTGATGGATGCATATAATAGGGCAAAGAGGCTTTTAGAAGAGAATATGAATGCCCTAAATATGCTTGCAAAGACCCTGCTTGAAAAAGAGACCTTAGATGGAGCAGAGATAGACAAGATCTTAAAAGATGCAGGTATTGATATTAAAGGAGAAGAAAAGGTAGCCATTTCATGAAATATGTAATAGAGACAGATGGACATCATTTAGATCTTTTAAGTAGAACCCATATCATGGGTATCTTAAATGTAACTCCAGATTCATTTTCTGATGGAGGCCATTATCTGGATACAGAAAAGGCAGTGGAACATGCACTTAAACTCGCAGATGATGGTGCTGATATTATTGATGTAGGTGGAGAATCCACAAGGCCATATTCCCAAAGGGTTTCCTTGGAAGAGGAGCTTAAAAGGGTTATACCTGTAATAAAGGGTATTAGAAGATACTCTGATATTCCAATCAGTATTGATACCTACAAGGCTGAGGTGGCAAAAAAGGCGATTGATGTGGGAGCCAGTATCGTAAATGATGTAACTGCTCTTAGGGGTGACCCTGTAATGGCAGAAGTTGTAAAGGATACACAAGTTCCCTTGGTCCTTATGCATATGAAGGGTGATCCATCCAATATGCAGGATAATCCCACTTATGATAATCTGATGGAGGAGATATCCTTATTTTTAAAAGAGCGGGCTCAATATGCCATATCCATGGGTATAAGTGAAGAAAAGATTATTATTGACCCTGGAATAGGCTTTGGAAAGACATTTGAACATAACCTGGAGATAATAAACAGATTGGGCCTTTTACAGGAGCTTGGGTATCCCATACTTATTGGCACCTCCAGAAAGAGATTTATAGGTGAGATATTAAATAAAGAGCCTTTGGAAAGAGATATGGGAACTATGGCTACAGTGACAGCTGCTATCTTAAATGGGGCAAATATTGTAAGGGTGCATAATGTTAAGATGGCAAAAGATGTGGTAAAGGTAACAGATGCTCTAAAGAAGAGCCTTTCCAAATAGGACAAATATAGATGCTTCTCTGCATTGATATAGGTAATACCAATATTGTAATTGGTGTTTCAGACTACAAAGCGATCTTATACCATTGGAGAATCAGAACAGATAGGGATATTACAGCCGATGAGATAGGTATAGTGGTAAAGAATCTGTTTGATTCATATGGACTATCTATGGAAAGCATAAAAGATGTCATAATATCCTGCGTAGTCCCCCCATTGCTTAATAGCTTTGAGGAGTTTTCTAAAAAATATCTTCATTCTGCCCCCTTAGTGGTCGGGCCAGGAATCAGGACAGGAATGCCCATATATTATGAAAATCCTAAAGAGATAGGTGCAGATAGAATAGTAAATGCAGTAGCTGCATATGAAAAATATAGGTCTTCATTGATAGTTGTTGATTTTGGAACAGCTACTACCTTTGACTGTGTTACTTCAGAAGGGGCATATGTTGGTGGGGTAATTGCACCTGGAATCATAATATCTTGTGAGGCCTTGTTTCAGAAGGCATCCAAACTTCCCAGGGTAGAGATATTTGCAAGACCTGAAAAGGTGGTAGCAAAAGATACAATCGGAGCCATGAACGCCGGTATTATATATGGATATGCAGGGTTGGTGGATGGGATTGTAAGAAAGATCCAGGCCGAGCAGGGGAATGATATGACTGTGATTGCAACAGGGGGGCTGGCACACATAATAAAGGAAGAGTCAGAAACCATTCAATACGTTGAAGATCTCCTGACCCTTGAAGGTCTATTGATACTCTTTAGACGCAACAAAAGGATATAGATGCCCTCTTCTTCCTCCTTGGGAATACCGACTCTTTTAAAGAAAGGCGACAAAATTGGGATAATTGCACCTGCTGGCCCTGTAAGGGAAGAAGAGATCCGTGATTCATTGGAATTTTTGAAGGGGAATTTTAATATAGTTTTAGGAAATAGCCTGTTTTCTACTTTTAAGGGATACCTATCAGCCCCCGACTCTATCAGGGTAGAGGATATTCATTCTATGTTTTTGAGAAAAGATATTAAAGCAATTCTTTGTGCAAGAGGTGGGTATGGGAGTCTGAGGATTATTGATAAGATTGATTATTCAATAATTAGGGATAATCCTAAGATATTTATGGGCTATAGCGATATAACAGTATTGCTTATCTCTTTTATAAGCCGCGCTCATATAGTCACCTTTCATGGTCCTATGTTAAAAGGGGGTAATAGGGAAAATTTCTCCCATTTTTTTGACATATTAATGAAAAGGAATAGATACATTATAGACATATCCCACTGTAACATACTTAGAAAAGGCAGGATTGAAGGAGAGATAATAGGAGGGAATCTCAGCATGATACTTTCCCTTCTAGGAACCCCCTATCTTCCTTCTTTTAAGGGAAAGATCCTCTTTATCGAGGAAAAAGATGAACCCCTATACCGTATAGATAGAATGTTTACCCAGTTAAGGCTTTCAGGGATATTTAGCCAGATATCCGGGCTTATTCTGGGTGATTTTATAGGATGTGGTAATTCTGAGGAGATAGAAGATCTGATCATGGATATATTTGATAGCCAAGATATAGGGATAATAAGTGGTTTTCCAGCAGGACACGGGAAAGAGAATATACCGTTTCCTTTGGGTATAAAGATTAGGGTAGATTTTGAGAAGAAGAGATTACTCTTTTTAGAGCAGGTTATAAAAGAGGAGATCTAAGCTATGGATATTATTGAAAGTCTCAAAAGCAGAGCAAAAGATGAACCATTTTGTAAGCTATTGGGTTTTAAGATAAAAGAGATAGGAATGGGGTATGCGAGGGTTGAGGGTGAGATTGATGAAAGGATGTTAAATATTCATGGGATAACCCATGGAGGAGCCCTTTTTGCTCTTTTAGATGAGGCATTTGAGCTTGCATCCAACTCTCATGGGACTATTGCAGTTGCACTAAATATGAATGTGACCTTTCATTCAGCTACCTCAAAAGGAGATACCTTAATATCAGAGGCTAAGGAGATCCATAAGACTAAACGCACAGCCACCTATTTGATAAGTGTTAAAAAAGAGGATGGCACCTTAGTTGCCTCATGCCAGGCACTTGTATATAGAAAGGGAGAAAAATTAAAAGATTGATCTATCTTCTGCATTCTGTTTATAAATATGGATAACCATTTTCTGGAGGAAAGTAATGGGAGATCTCCTCATAGTAGTTATGGGTGGAGCAATTGCCCGTTTTTTTGATCTCAAAGAAGCGGAGTTTCCTGAATTAGAATCTGGCCCCAATCTTATGGAAATCCATAAGATTGGAAACCCAGAGAAAGGATTGAGGGGGCGTGAGCTCTATACAGATCTAAAGACTGGCAGGGGAAGGGCTCCAATGGGAGGTCCATCTCACGGATATGATGACCATAGGGATCAGCATCATGATGAATCGGATAGAAGATTTGTTAAGAGGATTTCAGATGAGATAAGAGCACTTTTTAAAAAGATGAATCCTAAAAAGATAATCTTGGTATCCCCTCCCAAAATGCTTGGCTTTTTAAGGGAGGAGCTGGAATATACTAAAATGAAGGGATTAGCCATTGTAGAAGTTCAAAAAGATATGAGTAAATTCAGTCCCTTGCAGATACAAAGCCAGCTCTCTAAGGAAGGTCTCATCCCTGCCAGAAAAAGACCAAAAGAGTAGTTAAAAATTATGGGGAAGAGCAATAAAAACTCTCCCCCATAATTTTATTGCTTTATTAAACTAATATCGCCTGAATATATATTTCCATCAGAATCTTCTGCCTCAAATTGGCCACTCTTTTCTCCATCTATAAGGCTGATTGATCCCCATCCAGATATCTTTTCCCCATACGTTTCTTTATCATAGAACCAAAAATTAAGATAATCATAAGTGATGTCATCAAAATTACCTTCAAGAGTCACCTCTTCATCCTTAAAAGTGAATTCAAATGTTACATATGTTTCATCTTGAGTGAGTTCAATGGTCTGATTGTCCTGTTCATATTCAAATTCCTCTCCTGTTGTATCATAATAACTGATATTGCTAAGTGATAAAGTATATGTGCCAGCCCAACTCTCACCCTCTTCAAGTTCCTCAAAATGGAGATCACTAAAGTAGCCAAATTCAGGCGTCTTTAATTCAAATGGAATTTCTGATTCCTCATTTATAATGCTTAGATCATCTATTGCCCATCCTCTAAAGAGATTTCCTTTGTTATTTATAAAACTGAACTTGAATCTCAATCTAATCTTATGGCCACCCAATGGATTAAGGTTAAATTCAAAGGGTGTCCATTGCACAGGATTAAACTCGCCACCAGAGGTCAAGGGGATAGCCTGACTCACTTCTTCACCTTCAAATTCTCCATCAGGCTCTGTTCCTTCCCCCTCCGGCTGATCAGCAACGCATGGATCTGTGCCATTCTGATATTCTTCTAAATTGGAAAATCCATCCTGATCCAGGTCTTCATCAGGATCCAGATCTCCATCAAGATCACAATCTGTCCATTGCTCCTCCCAAGAATCATCCATTCCGTCACTATCCTCATCCACTATCTCCTGCTGATATAGTGAACCGATCTTTTCAAGGGGGGCTACATTTGTCTCTTCAGATGCAAATGCACCCACATTTAGTATTGCATAGGGGTTAAATTGAAATAACGGAAGAAACTGCCCTTTTTTAACTGTGATTTCCCCCTCTTCTGTCTCAATTGTAACACTTTCACCATCTTCAAGCTCATCGTCAAATATAGCTACTTCAAGTGCCATACTGGCATAGCTCTCTGCATTTACCTCAAACCATGTATGTAGATTAAGGGTTGGGTATGAAAAATCCGTAAGATCTATGATAGGAGATATCAGGATAGCATTAACTATCTTATTGCCGGTCTGAAGATCTGGATCATAATAGGTTCCATTGTATTTTGATGAATTAGACAGATTCCCCACCCAGAAGACATGAGACTCAGAGAATGCAGGGAGCAGAGTTATCTGTTCGCTTTCAGAGACTCCCTGATATGAGACCATGATGGTGTCACCCTCTTCAAGATTCATGGACCAGGATTCCTCAGCCCCCAGATTGGAGTAGTCATACCAGAGATCATAGTCCAATTTATCCTCCTCATTTTCCAGTTCAATAAAGTCATAGAGACCGTCTTTATCATAGTCATAGAGGATAACATTTAGGCTCTTTTCCTCACCATTCTGTGTAAAAGTGACCTGGGATTTACCGACTGTCTGAAATTCATCACTCAATTCCTCATCAACCGTGATCGATCCAATAGTCCCTTCAGTATCCACCCAGCCTACATCTGAAAATACTGCATTTGTAAGAATAGTGCTTGTTAGTTTCACATTTTCAGGCTCAGATAGAAGGTGCCAACCTATGGTGGTTTCAGTTATCTCCTTGCCTTCTGATAATACTACAGCATTCCATTTGTTAGCGGTATCGGTTTCAAATGTCTCGGAATAGGGTTTGGGTTCAGGCTGCTCTTGAAGTAGAAGATCTTTTGTTATGGTATTACCCTGCAATTGACCAAGAAATTCAAATGGATATGGTTTATATCCCCATGCCTTTGCGGATATCTTTAAAAACGGAAGTATGCCTTTGTCAATTCCATAGAATTCATATTTTCCGGTTTCATCGCTCCAGGCCTCAAAGTATGAGAAATTGGTAAAGTCAGGCACAAGATCCAGATATACCTCGGCTTCTTCTCCGATTTTGTAGTAATATATGGAGCCTGAGGCAGATTCCTTGAAGTTCAATTTTTTATCTGCACTTATATGGGTTACTTCAAGCTCAATAATGAAATTCTTTTCCTCGGTATCAGCAGTTATCAACCCTTTAAAATCGTCTCTGTTTAGAAAATTCTTTCCTTTTGCCTCAATTACCTTTACAACCTTTAGTGGATTTTCAACAGACTCTGTCTCCTCCATAATGGTCCATTTATATAGAGATGATGGTGATTTTGCGACATATATGGCATCCTTTTCAAAGTGGATCTCATCCAGCACGGATGGTGTCTTTAAAATAACCTTCGCATCACTTATTGGGTTTTCATCTGAGGCATCCTTTACATACCCACTAATAGAGATCATCTCATCAAAGGGTTTCATTCCAATAGTGATATCCTTTAAGGATTTAATTCCTGTTATAGGTATCTCTTTGTATTCCGCATAATAACCATCTTTCCAGGTATATAGGAATATATAGGGAATATTAAGAGCCTTTATATCCATGATGGCAATATCAAGGCTGAAGTTTCCATCCTTATCTGTGATGGTCTCTGCTGAAAATCCATCTACCCCCACATAGACACCAGGGATCCCTTCTGTGGTTCCACTTTTAACCACCTTACCTGTTATTAGATCTTTAACCTCAGCCTCCTCACTTGATACCATCACAAACAGAAATGGCTCCAATCTATTCATATATACCCCATCAGATGCTGAGAGATATTTAGTGGTGCCTGTGGTGCTCTTCTTTACTTCTGCCTTTCCCACCTTTTTCCAGCCATCTTTCTGCTTAGAAACAAGATATAATTGGATATCTTCTTCATCTGAAAGCTTCTTTTCTACCTGCTCAATTGTCCATTTTCCAAGAATCTTATTTGTAGATGGGGTTACCTGACCTGAAAATCCACACTGTTCATTAGTAATGGGATTTCCTTCAGAGTCAACCATATTTACAAATCCGCCACCCAAGATGGTTAGGCTCTTACCTAAATTTAACTCACTTAACTTCTTTGTTCCCACGATGAGATTAAGGGCCTTATAAGGGGTGACACTTACGGTAATATCCTTTTCAAGCTTCATATTTGTGATCTGAAGTGAGGTGGATCCATCAGATGAGGTAATTACCTTAGGGGTTGGCTTTTGTGGGCCAAATGCTATCTTAGAGAGAGAGGTCTTCTCCAAAGTGGTGCTTTTTGTATCCTCCTTTTGCAAAAAGATATATATCTGTTTACTCTCTGGAAGTGTTACTGTCTCATCAAATGTTATGTATCCTGAAAGCTCCACCTTGATCTCCACGCTTTCACCACCATATTCCTTTGTTTCAAATTTACCCAGGCTGTCTGTCTTTCCTACTTCTTTTCCATCTACATATACGGTTGCACCTGCAAGGGGTTTATAGGAATTCTTATCCCCTTTCCCAAGTACTTCAGATACCTTTCCCACAATAGGAGGAAGCTCCACAGTAAGTTCGGTTGCTGTTCCTGCATTTACCCAGAAGCCTTCACCTGGCTCTATGGCAGTAAGAAGTTTAAAGTCCTTTGCCTGTGCATACTGAGCTCCACCATCTTCAAAACCTGGAAGATATACTGCCCAGGTGGAGGTGGAATCTTCAATTACCCATTTCCAAACACTTATAAATTTGCTCTTATCAGAGAATACTTCTGATACAGTTATGGTATTCCCAGATCTCAATCCCTTTAGATTCCACCCCTCTGTAAGGATAATCTTTCCATCATCTACCTCCTCACCCTGAATCTCAACTGAATAAGAGCCTTTGCTATTTATCCAAAACCCCTCACCAGGAGAGATAGTGGTCAACACGCTGAATCCTTTTGCATCTGCATAGGCCTGGGTATCCATTCCAGGCAGATATACCGCCCATGTCTTTTTATCTCCATCTGTAAACCACTTCCAAATGCTTATAAATTTAGTTTTATCTGAAAATAAATTTGATACATCAATTTCCACTGTTGAACTGACCAAGTTCCATCCATTAGACAGCGTCAATGTAAAAGCTCCGCTTCTTTCAATGATAAAGAATAAAAGAAAGATACAAAGGAAAGGCACTAAAAATATCTTTTTTCTCATATATTATCCTCTCCTTTCACTTCAATTGTATAATAAAAACATACCCACCCCTTTCTGAGGTGGGTATGTCTATGGGTCAATAGTCAATTATCTTATTCATTGAATTTTATGCCACCTGCAAATGGGACACTGGGATCATTGTCATTGGGATCGAATTCAGCTGGCACTCCGTCTCCGTCCTTATCCTCCATCTTAAATTCCTCCTCTGCCCATTCCTGCATATTTTCAAATTCTTTAACAAAGTCATTATCATCCAGCATATTCGGAATTCCATCACCATCTTCATCTTTGATTTCCACAATCAAATTATTATTGGCATCCAGGAAATTTTCCTTTGGAAAGACCACAAGGTCTATGTGATCAATCTCAACCCACTTAACACCGATGATGAAGGCCTTCTGATTAGCTGTGGTAATAAGAAGTAGGGTCCCTGGAAGAATGTTCTCAATCTTTCCTTCAGCTACAGGTTCAATGTTCACATTCCCATTCTGTATAACCAGTTTACTCATCTGAGCACCATTTACGACAGAAAGGGTCCTCTTGGATTTTGAAAGCAGAGCCTGTCTCTTCTCCCAATCTTTTTCATTTGCCCAATAGGTGTCATAGAACTGCCCCATCCAGCGGATATCTGCATTAGTAGCTACATTCTCATCATATCCAAAAATCTCACCTTCAGGAGCACTCCAGCCACCAGTATCCAGATCCAGAAAATCGCCCACCATCATGGAATAGAAATTGGTTGGAACCTCAGGCATCCCCATAGGAGGTCCACCAATAAAGGATTCACTGGGAACCTCGATCTTCCCAGATGGTCCAAGCTTTACAAATCCCATATCAATAAGACCATTTGGATTTCCATTTTCATCTTTGTCCCAGAATCTCACCTCAATGAAGAAGTAATTACCATCCTTATCTTTTATAACATATACGGCATTATCTTCCTCAGGTTTTGGAATATTATCAACCCAATCCAGGGTGAATGTGGCACCATCCATTGTAATTAGAGAGTCACCTTCAAGCTCCTCTTTTGTGAATTGATGATTCAATACAGGGCCAGAATTTAATCCATGCTGATGATTTTTATCTTTTCCAAGACTTGCAATCTTTGCTCCTTCACTGGTCAAGAGCCCTTTATCAGATGTCCAGAATAGATCAGGTGAACCTTGATCCCCTTCAAATACTATAAAAGGATTAGGTGTATTGAAATTCGAAAAGTCGATTCCTTCAGGTTTTCCGTTATTTTCATCGTCAGGATTTACAGGATTAAAGAATGTCTGATCCACCCAGAGGCTCACACCAGGAATTACACCAGGACCGCCTCCCATTCCAGGAGGAGGTGGAAGCACAATCTCACCAAAGTCTATCTCCGGAGTGAAGCCATCTGCAAAGAATGGCATTACAAAGTCATAACCTGTAAACCAGAGTTCATAGGGCTTCCCTGTCTCTAAATCATCGAATGAAAATTCACCGCTTTGATCTGTATTTGTGGTATCCACAGTATATATGGTTCCATCTGCCTGGAAGGATTTTAGTATAACTTCCAGATTCTTCAGTATTTCACCATCAAATCCCTTTACAATACCGCTTATATCAATGTTTTCATTCTTTTGGACACCTGCAACTGCTTGAATCATATCTTCACCCAGTTCAAACTCTTCAGGCTCAGGAATATTAAAAAGACCCTGTTTAAACTGAGCTACTAATATTTCAAAGGATGTACCATCGTCTATCTTTTCACCAATTAGAGCACTTAAGATATCGCTTACAATATGAGGGTCTTTCTCATCCTTAGGGATCAGATGCTTAATATTTTCAAAATTGGGATTGATCCATGTCATATCCCCCTCTTTATGGATATTAAACCAACCTGCTTTCTTATCTATCAGATAAGGTCTATCAACTATAAGGTTAAATAGTACCAAACCACTTTTAACTTTAAGGGGAGTAGATGCACTTAGCACCTTTCCATAAAGCTCAGGTTCAAACGCTGCAAAAATAGCATGGCTCATCTCTTCCACAACCCTTTTGTATGTCTCACTCTGAAGCACTAAATTTTTAAGATCTTTAAGGCTCTTAATTCCCTTAAAGAATTCATCAATGGCCTTCTGTTTAATTTGGATACTATCATCCTCCATTATCTCTTTTATCTTTCTATTTATCACATTATCTGCCATCTTCATGATATTATAAGGCTTAGAGGCTATATCCTCAGCGATCTCCTTAGGAGTATCACCTAACTTGCCGGTAACATGGGCTATTAATTCACTGGGCTTTACCTCTGATCCTGTAGAAGGGGTTACCCAGAAGTCTCCTTCTCCAAAAATTGGGATTCCATTAACTACCTTTACAGGTTCAGCTTTCCATTCAAACTTATCCTTAATTACAGCGGCCATCTTGGTTAGATCTGTGGTCTTACCAGATGCAGCGGCCTGCATTATGGCTTCCAGTGCGGCATATGAAAGTGGGGGACTATTATCAAGCTTATCAAATAGATAGAACTGGAAATCAGGATCAGACACATCTATATTGGCCAGATCCTGAGGACCTACCTTTCTAAATGCCCTGTCGTTGAACATCTTTACTCCCGGCAACTCATCATCAGAGATCTCTGGAGGGATAGATAGAAACACGATAAATTTTTCTGCATCATCCCCCTCTTCTCCTGCCTGGACCAGAAAACCTAACCCAGCTAAGAATTTCATAAAATGTTCGATCTTTTTCTGTTGATCTAACTGAACATTTCCGCCTAATGCAGAAGGTTCCTTTTCGGCCTTCTCAATAAGAGTACTTTCCATACTTTCAAATATACCTGCTGTACCCTTATCAATTACCTTGTCTGCAACATTCTGCTCTTCAGGTGGGGTAAAATCCTCTTTCTCTTCATAAGATTCTTCATCTACATATTCTCCAACAACCAGATCATCCTCTTCAAAATAGGTAAGTCCCTTTTCCTCCATCTGTTGAGCAATCATATTGATAAAGGGTTTGGCAGCTTCCATTATCTCCTTTGTAATTTCAACCTTAAAGGTCTCTTCCACAAATTCCTTTATCTTCTGTGCAATTGCAGTTGTAAGGGGATTAACCTTTACCTTTGTCTTCTTTTCCTTATCAGTGGGATCTACAAGGGCTGTTACTGCCACCTTCTTCTTCTTATTAATAGGGCTCTTAAACTCTGCCTTTACCATAAGAGGAACCTGAGGAGGTTCTTCCACCTCTGGAGTATCTGGATTGTCAAAATCCTTCTTGGAAAAAGAATAATTTCCATCTTCATCTGTCTTTGTCTCAGCAAGAGGCTTCTTCATCTCTTTATCATCTGCTTTATATACCTTTACAGGCACTCCTGGCATAGGGGGCATCTCTACTTCTGGAATCTCTGCAAGAAGTCCCAATTTATATAGGGCAAGCTTCTGTAAGGTTTCCTGTGTTGGATATGTAACTGTTCCTGCAATTACTGGAGGTTGAATAATCACATTCTCTGGATTTTGTTGAGTATTTACCCAAAAACCTTCACCAGGAGATATGGTCTTAAGTAGATTGAACCCCTTTGCCTCTGCATATGCTGCACCACCATCTTCCAAATATGCTATATATACTGCCCAATTATTATCATCTTCAGCCCATTTCCATACAGTCCACTGTTTTCCTGAAAATACATCTTCAACATCAATGGGATCATGGGATTGAAGACCTTTAAGATTCCATCCTTCAGAAAGGGAGATGGTATCACTAAGAACCTCATCACCCGATACACTTACTGTCCTGTCTCTTATACACATCTGACGCTGCCGACGAAGGCTTAGGTGTAGATCTCGGTGGTCGCCGTATCATTAA
>CBFDUE010000049.1:0-18044 GCA_965613025.1 uncultured bacterium | reverse complement strand
TATTAGAGACATAGAGTGTAGTTAAAATACCTTTTACACAAATTTTCCTCTAACTATATGATCTTACAGGATATTTATCTGTTTTTTTGCACTACCAACTGTCAAATTTAAGTTGATATAATATAAAATGATATGAATCATTTGATAGAATAAGGAGAAGATAAGATATGGGCTTCTTAGAGAAATTTAAAGAACGATATGAGCATGATTCCATTAAATTAAAGATAAAGAACAGGGAATTTAGATTTTTTGTTCCAACAGATATTGAAGACTTTATTGACCCTGAAAATCCCATTTCTGGATTTCCCTTGTGGGCCAAGATATGGGAGGCATCCATAGTCCTTTCCGATTATATATCCAATCTTGATCCTGTCCCCCATAGAAAGATTCTTGAGGTAGGATGTGGCCTGGGAATGGTGGGGGTTATTGGTGCATACTTTGGACACAAGATCATAATGACTGACTATAATAGGTATGCCCTTGAATTTGCAAAGGCAAATGCCATTGCAAATCTGGGAGATAATTCCCATCTTCAGATACTTGCAATGGACTGGAAAAACCCAGGCTTAAAGGGAAGGTTTGATATGATAATCGGATCAGAGATTATATATAAAGACAGCGATTTTGACCCACTGAGGAGAATAATGAAAAACTATCTAAATCAGAATGGCCAGATCGTAATGGCCTGTGAGTACAGGTGTTCAGTCTTTGATTTTTTGCATAATATAAAAGACGAATTCCATATAAAGATTCACAAAAAACGTTTATCTTCACAGAAGAAAGAGCTAAATCTAATGATCTGTCTCCTACGCCCTTTTTTATGAGAGCTTTGAAAAATTCAAAGCTCTCATTTAGATAGTCTCCTTTCTATCTTATCCATAAATAGTCTCTTTATTCTCTCTAAGGCATCTTCACTTTCAGCCTCAAATCTTAAAACCAGCACAGGTTGAGTATTGGATGCCCTGACCAGCCCCCATCCATCCCTAAATAGAACCCTTGCCCCATCAATATCAATCACCTCATAATCCTTTTTAAACTCCTCTGCAAGTTCCTTTACTAAATTGAACTTTATCTCATCAGGGCAGTCTATCCTGATCTCTGGCGTGTTTACCATCTTGGGGACATCTTTAAGATGCTCTCTGATATCCTTCTCTTTTCGTGTAAGTATCTCAAGCAGCCTTGCCCCCGCATATATGGCATCGTCATAGCCATAGTATCTGTCATTAAAAAACATATGCCCACTCATCTCACCAGCAAGCAGTGCCCCTTCTTCTTTCATCTTTGACTTTATAAGGGAATGTCCCACCTTCCACATAATGGGTATTCCATTGTGCCTCTTTATATCATCAAATAACACCTGGGAGCATTTTACCTCTGCAATGATCTTACTCTGTGGCCTTTCCTCTAAGAGATCCCTTGAAAATATAATCATTAGCTGGTCACCCCAGATTATCTCACCGCTGCTATCAATAACTCCGATCCTGTCTGCATCCCCATCAAATCCAATGCCCAGATCTGCATTCAACTCCTTTACCTTTGAGATCAGATATTTCAGATTTTCAACCACTGTGGGATCAGGGTGATGATTGGGGAATCTCCCATCTGGATTACAGAAGAGATCTACCACCTCAATACCCATCCTGCTATAGATCTCAATGGCTACCTGCCCCCCTACTCCATTTCCTCCATCCACAACCACCTTAACCCGGTTTTTACCCAATCTCATATTTTCAACCACATATGAGATATAGGTGGAAACGATATCCTCTGTTTCATAACTCCCCTGCCCTTCTACAAAGCTCCCTTCTTCTCCTATCTTCCTTATCTTCTGAATCTCTTCCCCATAGATAGTAGTCTTTCCAACACATACCTTAAAGCCATTATATTCAGGGGGATTATGACTTGCTGTAATCTGAACCCCTCCCTGCACTTCCAGATTAAAGAGAGAAAAATAGAGCACAGGTGTGGGAACAAGCCCAATATCTATTATATCAACTCCACTTCTGGTCAATGCATCTGCTAAGATATCCCTTATCTCTGAAGAGCTCAGTCTGCAATCCCTTCCCAAACTTATCCTCTTAATCCCGTTCTTTACAAAATAGGCCCCCATAGCGCGACCAAGCTCATAGACCGTATCCTTATTTAGATCCTCTGGAACCCTGCCCCTTATGTCATATTCCCTAAAGATATTTGGATTCATAGAATCTCCTCCTTTCCCCTCTTTTGAAATAGCTCAACCGCCTTTCGGATATCCTGACTCCGTGAGAGTCTGCATATCAAAAGGGCATCATGGGTGTCTACAACCAGTATATCTTCAACACCTATACATGTTATGATCTTAGACTCAGTTGAAGATATAAAACACCTCTTACAATCAATGAGCTCAGCCTCTGCTTCAATGAGGTTCTGCTCATTATCCCATCTGTCCCTTTTAAGCTCATACACAGATAGCCATGATCCCACATCTGTCCATCCACAGTCTGTGGGAATCACAAAGACATCTCTCTGGGTCTTTTCCATAACCCCATAGTCAAAGGAGATAGATGGAAGCTCTGGCCATATCCTTCTTAATCCCTCCTCCAATCTATCTCTCCTGATATAGTCTTCAATCTCTACCATACCCTGAAAAAGATCTGGAAGGTGCGATCTTATCTCATCCAGCACCACCTCTGCCCTAATTACAAAGATACCCGCATTCCATAGATACCTCTTTGTCCTTATAAATTCCTCTGCCCTCTTTATATCAGGCTTTTCCACAAAGCTATCCACACTATATACTCTACCCTCAATAATATCTCCTTTCCCATCGCCTATTCTGATATAGCCATACCCTGTCTCTGGCCTATTGGGCATAATGCCGAGTGTTACAATGGAATCTTTTAAGGCCACTTCTTCTGCAATCTTCAAGGCCTTTAAAAATCTATCCCTATGCTCTATAAAGTGATCTGCAGGTAGAAAGGCTATAGGTTCATCCCAGCCTCTAATCTTTGCATACAGAGAGGCCAGTGCAATACATGGAGCAGTATTTCTTCCTATAGGCTCCTTTATAATATGAATGGACTTTCCTTTAAATATCTCCTCTAAGAGTGAAGAATGCATTTCACTTCCAACTATGAGCACCTCTTTTCCAATAGAGAGGGGGGCAATTCTTTCATAGGTCTCATATATCATGGGAGATTTCCCAATTATATTTAAGAACTGTTTGGGCCTGCCTTTTCTACTAAGTGGCCAAAAACGGGTTCCAGATCCTCCTGCCATAATGACAAAGTGCATGATCTGCTCCTTTAAAGTGGCTATGTGGTATATTCTGAATTTATCTTTACATAGTCATAGCTGAGATCACATCCCCACATGCTGTATTCCTTATCTCCCATCTTTAGATCCACCACAACCCTTATATCTCTCTGCCTCATCTCCTTATGAGCCTGAACCTCTCTCCCTGTCCCTGTGCCATCTTCTGCAACCTTCACATCTCCTATCCAAAGATCAATGCTTTCAGGTTCAATATCCACACCACTTCTTCCTATTGCAGCCATTATTCTTCCCCAATTGGGATCTTCTCCAAACATGGCACATTTAACAAGTAGGGAGTTTAGGATTGCCTCAGCTATCCGTCTTCCCTCCTCTTCTGTCCTTATCCCCCTTAGGTGAAGCTCAACAGCTTTTGTAGCCCCTTCACCATCTTCTATGATCATCTTTGAAAGCTCTTTCATTACATGGCACAGATTGGTCTCAAACCTCTCTAAGTCATCCCTCTTTAAATCCCTATTTTTTGCCATCCCATTTGTCATGCACAGAACCATGTCATTGGTGCTGGTATCCCCATCCACTGAGATCCTATTAAAGGTCCTATCCACACACCTCAAAAGTGACTCCTTTAAGGATTCAAATGGGATGGATATATCCGATAGGATAAAACAGAGCATGGTGGCCATATGGGGCATTATCATTCCAGCTCCCTTAGCAATACCCACTATCCTATAAGGACTCTCTCCTATCATGTCTTCCGCTATGGATACCTTTGGAAATGTATCAGTTGTCATAATGGCCTTTGAAAAATCACTTAATCCATCGTTTCTAAGAGATCTTACAAGCTCTGGGATCTTTCTCTCTATCCTTTCCATATCCAGCTGAACACCAATAACTCCAGTAGATGCCACTACCACCTCTCTGTCTCTCAATCCTAAGGCCTTTGCAACGAGATCTGCGCTTTTCCTTGCATTCCTTAAGCCTTGTGCGCCTGTGCATGCATTTGCGTTTCCAGAATTACAGATAACTGCCCTGATATTTCCACTTTTTATATGTTCCATACTCAGTCTGACAGGAGCTGCCTTAACCCTATTTTTGGTAAAGACAGCAAAACTTACTGTATCTTTTTCAGAATAGATAAGACCAAGGTCAAGGGCTTCCCCCTTTTTAAGCCCGGCACTTACCGCTCCTGCCTTAAATCCTTTAACTATCAATTTCCCTTTCATATATTTCTTCCACAGCATTTCTTATATTTCTTTCCGCTTCCACAAGGGCATGGATCATTTCTTCCTATCTTTTTCTCCTTTCTTCTGAAAGTGGTGGGTTTCTCTGCCTGATCTCCGTGAATTAGATTCAGCCTCTTAGGCTGTCTTCTCTGGGGAACCATTATATCCCTCTTGATCCTCAGTCTGGATAGCATCATAAATGTCTCTTCTCTGATCCTCTGCATCAACTCCTCAAAGAGGATATAGGCCTCTTTCTGATATTCCCTCAGAGGGTCCAACTGGCCGTAACCCCTGAGCCCTATTCCCTCTTTCATGTGTTCCATATCCTGAAGATGCTGGATCCATTGGTTATCAATTATATTCAGCATCAGATATCGTATCATTCTTTGAATTTCTGGGGATTCAAGCTCTCCTATCTTTCGTTTCAATTGATCCCAGAGCTGATGTTGAATCCTCTCTTTGAGATCATCCATATCCATGGAATAAAATTCGTCTTCATCCATATCCTGTGGGCCCACTCCAGGAATAATTCCAAAGACCCTGCCTATCTCTCTCTTTATCTTTTCAATATCCCACTGATCAGGCCTCTTTTTAGGATCTGCACTACCTTCCACAACCCCATCAATCAGGGCATCCATCATCTCCCTTAGGATCCCCAACACATCTTCTCCTGACAGCAGCTCCTTCCTAAGCCCATACACTATGTCCCTGTGTCTATTCATGACATCATCATATTCCAGCAGGTGCTTTCTGATATCAAAGTGATGCATTTCAACCTTTTTCTGGGCATTTTCAATGGCCTTAGAGATCAGGGGATGCTCTATAGGTTGCCCCTCTTCCATTCCGATCTTTTCCATTATGGATGCGATTCTCTCTGAGCCAAAGATTCTCAATAGATCGTCCTCTAAGGAGAGATAAAATCTGGATGAGCCTGGGTCTCCCTGTCTTCCTGCTCTTCCCCGAAGCTGGTTGTCGATGCGTCTGCTTTCATGCCTTTCTGTCCCTACAATATGAAGTCCTCCCAGCTCCACTACCCCTTCACCCAATACAATATCTGTCCCCCTTCCTGCCATATTGGTGGATATGGTAACCGTCTTTTTCTGACCTGCCTTTGCAACTATCTCTGCCTCCCTTTCATGATGCTTGGCATTTAATACAGAGTGTGGAATCCCTGCCCTTTTAAGCATCCTGCTCAGTCTCTCTGACTTTTCTATGGAGATGGTTCCCACAAGCACAGGCTGTCCTCGCTCGTAACATTCCTTTATCTCTTGAACCACTGCCTTAAACTTTTCTCTCTCTGTCTTATATATAACATCAGGATAATCTTTACGGATCATCTTTCTGTGCGTTGGGATAACCACCACATCCAGATTATATGTGCTACGGAACTCTTCTGCCTCGGTCTCTGCTGTTCCTGTCATACCTGCCAGCTTTTCATACATCCTGAAGAAATTCTGAAATGTTATGGTAGCCAGAGTGACATTTTCCTCTGCTATCTTTACCCCCTCCTTTGCCTCAACTGCCTGGTGAAGCCCATCACTCCAGCGTCTTCCTGGCATCATCCTGCCTGTAAATTCGTCCACAATAACCACCTGATTATCCTTAACCACATAGTGGACATCCTTTTCAAAAAGCCAGTAGGCCTTAATAAGCTGATGGGTGGCATGCAATAGCTGAGAGGTGTACATATACCTCTCTTCAAGCTCCCTCAATGCATCCTGTTTCTGCCTTTCATTTAGCTCAGGATCCTCCCTTATCCTGTAGCTTTCCTCATCCAGATCTGGTAGCACAAAATCCCCAAGTCCGCTGCTAGATAGAAGCTTTATTCCCTTATCAGTAAGTTCCACTGAGTTTCCCCTCTCATCAATAACGCAGTAAAGATCCTGATCAATTTCAGGAAGCATCTTCTGAGCACTCATAATGCTTTCTAAGCGGTCTATCTCTTTCCTGAATCGCTGATTCTTGGCAAGGATATCCAAAAATATGGGATTCTTTGGATCACCCCTCTTTATCTTTAAGAGGAGCTCAATTGTCCTATCCCCATCCCTCCCCTCCTCAAGCCTCTTTTTCACTTCCCGCAGAAGCGATCCTATCACCTTTGCCTGATGCTTTTTGAGATTTATTACAAGTGGCTTTACCTGCTGGTATATCTTCTCTTCCTGCCTTTCAACAGGGCCACTTATGATAAGCGGGGTCCTTGCTTCATCAATCAGGATGCTATCCACCTCATCTACTATTGCATAATAAAATCCCCTCTGAACCAGCTCACTCAGCTCATACTTCATGTTATCTCTTAGATAATCAAACCCAAATTCATTATTTGTGCCATATGTTATATCACACAGGTATGCCTCCCTTCTCTCTTCATCACTCATACCATGAACAATCACTCCCACACTCATCCCCAGCAGATTATATATGCCTCCCATCCAGTTTGCATCCCTTCTTGCAAGATAGTCATTTACGGTTACAAGGTGCACTCCTTTGCCGGTCAATGCATTTAGATAGAGAGGAAGTGTGGCAACCAGAGTCTTTCCCTCTCCTGTCTTCATCTCTGCTATCTTACCACGATGTAATACAATACCACCGATGAGCTGCACATCAAAATGCCTCATTCCCAATACCCTAACAGATGCCTCTCTTACCGCTGCAAATGCCTCTGGAAGCAGATCATCCAGGGTCTCTCCATCAGACAATCTCTTTTTAAACTCCTCTGTCTTGGCCCTAAGCCTTTCATCAGAGAGCTTTTGAAATTCTGGCTCTAACCGATTTATCCTATCCACAATGGGCCTTAGGGCCTTAAGCTCTCTTTCATTTTTGTTTCCAAATATGTTTCTTAATATCTTCCCTAACATCTCTTCTCTCCCTTTACCCATAAAAGATAATACAATAGATAGGCCAAGTAAACCCTTGCGTTTTTATATCTATGAGTTCTTAGTCAAGTATATATCTCATGGGATTAACAGGTCGGCCATTAATATGCACTTCGTAGTGTAGGTGAGGACCTGTGGTCTTACCCGTTGCCCCTACCAAGGCAATCTTTTGACCCCTCTTTACCCTCTCTCCCTTCTTCACAAGCACCTTGGATAGATGTGCATATTTTGTGGTAAATCCATATCCATGCCTTATTGTAAGGATCAGCCCATTTATATAATCTCTCCTTATATTGGTAACCTTTCCACTTGCAGGCGCGACAACGGGGGACCCTGTGCGGGTGCATATGTCAATACCTGAATGGAACTCCCTCTTTCCTGTAAAGGGAGATATCCTATACCCAAATGGAGAACTTATCCATCCCTTGGTGGGTCGTATGGAAGGGGTGTGTTCAAACCTTCTCTTTTTATCCTGAAGATAGGCAAGTAGATCTGTCTTTTCCTGAATCTCTGATATGACTTCATTTTCCAATCTATAGAGCCTAAGGATGTTATCTCCTTTGAGATCTTCACCCCCCACTGCATAAAACCCTTTACCGTCCTCTTTTGTCTCTAAGTTCATCATAACCCTTAGCTTTTTGTCTAACTTTTTAAGCTCTGAAAGCTCCCTCCTTATAGTTGAAAGCCGCTCTGAGAGTAACTGTATCTGAAAGGTCTTAAAGGCCAGCTCAGTCCTTAGATAGGGAATTGATGCTGAATTTAGTTTCAGATCCCGATATTCTTTAAGGATATGAAATAGAGCAAGGGCTAAAAAGACTGATATTATAGAGATTGATAATATAAATCCCTTTGAAAGATAGATAGATCTAACACCCTTGGATTTATCCGAAAATATGAGAAGATGGACCTTACCTTTCAATGGTATTCAACCTAAAATTTTTATCTTTTCTATCATATAAGATCTAAGGATGTCAATATGTTAAGCAGAAAGACCCTTTAAGCTGGATAGTATCTCCTCTGCAAGCCTTTTTCCAATCCCCTTAACCTGCATAATCTCCAAAACAGATGCATTTCGTATAGCCTCTATGCTTCCAAATTTTTTAAGTAATTCAGCCTTCTTCTTAGGGCCAAGCCCTTTAATGGTATCAAGTGCAGACATTTTAAATGCCTTAAATCTTAATTTCTTATGGTAGGTTATGGCCCTCCTGTGGGCCTCATCTCTCATCTTCATAATAAAGAGTAACACAGGATCCGTCTCTGAAAATTCAATGGGCTTCTCTTTTCCCAATATATAGATCTTATCCAACTTTTCACCCCTGCTTTTATCTGCCTTAGCAATAGAGATAAGCTCAATTTGATCCTTTAAGGCCATCTCATCTATCACATCTTCTGCCACAGACAGGTGCCCCCTTCCCCCATCAATTATAAGTAGCTCCGGAAGCTCTCCTTTCCTTAATCTTCTCCTCAATACCTCTTTAATCATTGAATAATCATCAATATTTTCAACCTCTTTAATTCGGTAGTTTCTATACCCTTTCTTCCACTCCTTGCCATCCACGAAACAGACCGTAGATCCCACCGCCTCTGTTCCAAAGAGATTGGATATATCCACCACCTCAATCTTTCTGGGATACGATCTTAAAGAGAGCCTTTTTTGAAGCAGCTCTAATAGTGAGATCTCTTTTTTTGCTGAAAAGAGCAGCTCTTTGGCATTTTCTTTTGCCATCTCAACCATTGAAAATTTAATACCTCGTTTGGGATTTTCTATCTTCACCGATCTACCCGAAACCTCACTAAGCCATCTCTCTATGGCATCTGTTTCTTCTAAAGGTTCTGATATGAGGATATGCGGAGAAATAAAGACATCCTGAAGATAAAATTGTTTTATAAAGGATTCAAGCACCTCTCTTTCACTACTCCCTTTTGCCTTTAATCTATAGTGTCTGGAACCCAGAATTGAGCCTCCTCTTATAAATAGCATATAAATCAGGAAGGTATCATCTGCCCCTCTAATTCCTATTATATCAGCATTATTGAGCTTTGATGCAGTAACCGATTGCCTCTGCACAGTCCTCTCTATTGCTCTTATCTGATCTCTAATAAGAGCTGCCCTTTCAAATTCAAGACTTTCAGATGCCTCCTTCATCTTTATCCTTAGCTCTTCAATCAATTCCTTTCTCTTTCCTTCAAAAAAGAGTCTGACCTCTTTAACTATTTCAGCATATTGCGAAGGAGATATCTGATTAACACAGGGTGCCAAGCATCTATTTAATTGATAATTTATACAAGGCCTTGCCCTCTTAGGAGGTCTCTTTTGCCTGCATTTTCTGAGCCTAAATGTCTTATCAATAAAGCTTAGAGTGCTACGAAGTGCAGAAGAAGATGAAAAAGGGCCAAAGTATATTGCTCCATCCTTCTTTATCTTTCTTACCACCTCAAGTCTGGGATAAGGATCTGTAGGATCTAATCTAAGGGATGGATATTGCTTGTCATCCCTCAATACCACATTATATCTTGGCATATATTGTTTTATGAGGTTTCTCTCTAAGAGAAAGGCCTCATTTTCAGTATTGGTTATTATATATTCAATCTCATAAGCCTTTTTTAGCATAAGGAGGGTCTTATAAGAAAGGTCTCCTTTAAGATAATAAGAGAGCCTCTTTCTTAGCTCCTTTGCCTTTCCAATATAGAGGATCTTTCCTTTTGAGTCCTTAAACAGATATATACCGGGGCTCTTGGGAATGGATTCAATGTTCAGGTTGAGGAGAGTATCCTTTTCCATCTCTTAGTCAATTATTTTGAGTCTCTTTACCATAATATAGAGATCTCTAAAGCTACCCTCCATATCTTTTAAGATCCCCATAATAACCCCTTCTTTTTTAAATCCAAGCTTTTCAACTCCACTAATTAGTATCTGATCTTTTCCTTGAATAAGCTCCATATAAAGGATTTCAAGACCCCGATATATGGCATAGTTTATTATATCAAAGAGGATCCAGGTTCCCAGATATCTCTCCCTAAATGCTGGATCTACACTGATTTCTACCTCCCCAATATGTCTTCTGCTAAGATTCTTCCCTATCTCTACTGTTGCATGTGCAATAATTCTGTTCTCTAATTTAGATATAAGGGAGTAGATATTTTCTTCGTCATAATTTTTGAAAAATTCATTTAGCCTTCTTTCCTCACTTAAGTCAAACTTGAGAAACCATCTCTCTTCTCTTGTAAACCTCATATATAGCTTCTTTAATTCAGCCTTATCCCTGTTAATATCTAAGGGTCTGATACTTACACCGGTTCCATCTTTTAATATTATCTCCTTAGGATACTGCTCTTTGAAGTCTGCTTTATCCATCTTCCTAACCTTTAAAGGGTTGAACACTCTTAGGTTAAGTGATAGGAAAGGGCTAAGTCAAGGATTGATAAATGAAGCATAATTATACATATAGATTTTGTCCAGTATGTGGAGGAGGTCTAAATCTTAAAAGATTAAAGAGGGATGAGCCAGAGAGACTATGGTGTAAGGGGTGCGACTTTGTCTTCTACCTGGACCCCAAACTGGTTGCATGCACGGTGGTCTGGATGAATGGGGGAGTGGTGCTTTTAAGGCGTGCAATAGAGCCACAAAGAGGGAAATGGGTTATACCTGGTGGATATGTGGATAGGGGCGAAGTAGTAGAAGAGGCAGCAATTAGAGAGACAAGGGAAGAATGTGGAATTGAGGTTAAGATAGATGAGTTATTGGGTATCTACTCCTATAGAGGTAGAGCAGAGGTAGTAGTTGTATATGTTGCTAAATATTTAAAGGGGATCTTAGAGGCACAAGATGAGGCGATAGAGGTAGATATATTCAATAGAGATTCAATACCATGGAATGAACTTGCATTTCAAAGCACTAAGGATGCATTAAATGACTTTTTTAAGAGAGGGAGTTATGATTCAGATAAGTGAGATATCAAAATTAGATAACAGGGATAAAGAAAAGATAATTAAGAGATCATCCCAGGATATATGGTCCATATATGAATACGTAAAGGAGATAGTTACCAGAGTAAAAGAAAAAGGGGATAGGGTATATTACGAACAATTAAAGAGAGAGGGGATATCCCCTGGCCCTTTAGAAGTGCAAGAGGAGGAGATAGATAGGGCATTTAAGGAATTAGACAGAGAGGTTCTCAGAGCATTAGAAGTTGCATCTAAAAATATTGAGCGTTTTCATATGGAACAGTTAGAGAAGAACATGTGGCAGGTTGAGATATCAGATGGCATTATTGCAGGAATGATGAGAAGACCAATTGAGAAAGTAGGATGTTATATTCCAGGGGGCAGGGCCTCCTATCCAAGCACAGCACTTATGACGGTTATCCCTGCCCGGATTGCAGGGGTTAAAGAGATAGTTGCGGTAACACCTCCGAGGGAGGATATGAAAGTCCCTCCAAGTGTGCTTGTGGCCTTGAGGCTTTCTGGCTGTCACAGGATCTTTAAAATTGGAGGTCCATGGGCTATAGCAAGTCTTGCCTATGGCACAGAGAGCATTCCCAAGGTATTTAAGATCGTTGGCCCTGGCAACCGCTATGTAACAGCAGCTAAGATGGTGGTATTTGGAGATGTGGATATTGACTCTCCTGCAGGGCCAAGTGAAGTGCTTATCCTTGCAGATGGTGAAGCAGATCCTAAATTAATTGCTATGGATCTACTTTCTCAGGCAGAACACGACCCAGATAGTGCCTCCATCCTGGTTACCACCTCTGAGGAGGTGGCAGTAGAGACTGCTAAAATAATGGATCACATCTTTAAGGAGATGGAAAATCAGGAATTATTAAATGAAAGTTTAAAAAAATACACCCATATTCTTATTGCAAAGGATATGGATGAGGCAGTTGAGTTTGTAAATGAATACGCACCTGAGCATCTTGAAATACATACAAAAGAGCCTTTTATGACACTATCAATGATAGACAATGCAGGGTCTGTATTTTTAGGGCCATGGTCATGTGTTCCGGTGGGAGACTATGCCTCTGGGACAAACCATGTACTTCCAACAGCCCAGTGTGCAAAGGCATTTTCTGGCCTTAGCATCTATGAGTTTCAGAAATGTATCACCTATCAATATCTGAGCAAAAAAGGGCTTGAAAATCTTAAAGACACTGTTATTACTCTTTCAAAGATTGAAGGGCTGCCACTTCACGGAGAGGCAGTAAGATGTAGGGTAAATAATAAAGGTTAAGGAGGTTTCATATGGCACAGATAAAAGGTTATGAGATGCCAGATGATCTCTATTATCATGAAGAACATAGCTGGGCAAGGGTTGATGGCACAAAAGTAACTGTGGGGATGACAGATTTCTTTCAGAAAGAGGCAGGAGATATTGTCTTTGTGGACTTACCAGATCTTGAGGACGAAGTAAGTCAGGGAGAGGTATGTGGAAAGATTCAGTCAAGGAAATGGATAGGAAATCTGGTAGCTCCTGTATCTGGAGAGATAGTGGAGATTAACGAGGAGCTTGAAGATGATACCACCTTGATAAATAAGGATCCTTATGGAAAGGGATGGATCTTGGTGATAGAAGCCAGTAATCTGGATGAGGAACTGGATAACCTGATTTATGGAAAGGAAAAGGTAGAACAGTTTATAGAAAGCCAGATCAAAAAGGCAGAGGAAGAGAGAAAAAAGACATAACTGTAAAAAATATGGAGAGATGGAGACTCTTTAAAGAGACAGAGAGGCTTCTAAGCACCGCAGAGGGACTTTCCATTGATGATACATTGAGTTTTTCTGTCTCCCATCTCTCCTCTCCTCCCATACTACATCTCTATAGGTTTGTTCCATCTGCAATTGTAGGAAGATATCAGGATATAGAAGCAGCACTTAGACTTGATAGATGTAGGGAAAGGGGTGTGGAATATAATAGGAGAAGCACAGGTGGTGGAACCGTAATTATGGGACCAGAGGTGGTAGCACTGGGCTTAGGAATCAATCTGGAAAATCCCGCACTAAAAGGTGCAAGTATGGGAAAGATATTTGAAATATTTGCACAAGTGCTATCTGATGCATTAACTGCCTTTGGTATTGAGGCCTCTTTTAGACCCAAAAATGATCTGGAAGTTCGGGGGAGAAAGATTGCAGGTCTTTCTGCTGCAGCAGAGGATGCAAAGAGTATTCTATTTCATACAAGTCTTATTGTGGACTTTGATATAGAGCTAATGCAGGATATCATCAATACCCCCCTTATCAAATTGAGTGATAAGGGTTATAGCTGTTTCAGTCAGAGGATGACAGCAGTTAAATGGGAAGCTAAGAGTGATGTTACAATATGGGATGTGATGGAGTCAATTGAAGAGTCCTTTAAAAGACATTTTAATATTGAATTTAAAGAGGGGAATCCAACTGAGGAAGAGGTCATAAAGATTCAGGAACTCATCAGAGAGAGATACACAAAGAAGGATTGGATCTTCTCTAAAAGGCATCCCCGTTTTAGGATGGGAATAGGCAGAGTAAAGACCAAAGGAGGCCTTTTAGAGATCTATCTGTCCCTTTCAGGGGCATCCATTCAGGATATAGTGATTACGGGGGATTTCTTTTCAACCACCAAAGATATAAATAGACTTGAAAGCACCTTGAAATGGACACCTGTATTTAAAGAAAACATAAAAAAGACCATAGACTCCATCTGGTATAAGGATATGATTTATGGTATAGACCCAGATATTCTCACAGAGGCAATTCTTAAGGCTAAGGAATCACAGGTAAGATTATGAGGCTTAAAGAAGATAGATCAAGTCCGGAATTCATTAAGATAAGTCATTCATCAGCTGTATCTCTTGGGCTGATTAGGACCTGGATGTATAGAGGGGCAAAGAATAGATGCATAAATCTCCTGGTTCAATATCCAGAAGGCTGTAAGGCATGTTGTGCCTATTGTGGACTTTCAAGGAAAAGACCCGGAAGCTATGAAAAAAAGAGCTTTATAAGTGTCAATTGGCCTATCTATCCATTGGAGCAGATAATAGCAAAAATTAAAGAGGCCCCCTCTTATGTAAAGAGGACATGTATCTCAATGATAACAAATAAGAAATGCCTTGATGACACTTTGTATATCTCTGAAAGATTAATAGATGAGACCCATCTTCCCCTATCCATCCTGATATCCCCTTCAATTATAAAAAGAGAATACCTGGAAGAGCTTAAAGATATTGGGGTGGATATGATAGGCGTTGCCATTGACCTTGCAAGGCCTGATCTCTTTGATCTTTATAGGGGCAAGGGAGTGAAAGGGCCTCATAGATGGAAGAGATATTGGGATGTGCTTGAAGATGCAATAGAGATATTTAAACCCTATCATGTAGGAGTGCATCTGATGGTAGGTATGGGAGAAAGTGAGCAGGACATGGTTAATTTAATGGATAGACTCTGGAACATGAAGGTGTGTAATCACCTGTTCTCTTTCTTTCCTGAACAAGGTTCAGTGTTAAGCCACAGAGATCAACCTCCATGGGATGTGTATCTTAGGATTCAGCTTGCCAGATTCCTAATTGAAGAAGGAATTTCAGATTATAAAGGGATGCAATTTGATCAAAATGGGAGAATTGTGGATTTTGGTATAAATTTTAAAGAGCTGGAAGAGATAATATCAACTGGCATCCCCTTTATGACAACAGGTTGCCTGGGTGACGACGGCCAAGTTGCCTGTAACAGACCCTTTGGTAACTGCCTTCCAGGCCCAAAACAATGGAACTATCCATATAGACCCAATGAGGAAGAGATTGAACTTATAAAAAAGGAGCTCTTAGATTCCAATTACAATTGACATCTATTTTCAAAAATAATAGATAGATAATTTAACGGGCCGTTAGCTCAGGCGGTAGAGCAGCGGACTTTTAATCCGTTGGCCGGAGGTTCGAGTCCTCCACGGCCCATAGTAATTTCAATAACTTACATTATCGGGGGTTGAGTGGGCAGGGTCTTGAAGTAATAATGAAGTAATTTCCCTACCACTCGCAGGCTTGGTGAGGAATTCACCAAGCCTTTTTAGTGCATCCTGGGCATCAGTGCTATCCACCGTGTTATACCTTTCAAACATGCTCATGGTCTTATGCCCTGTGATCTTCATTTAATTATGTCATCTGGATATCAGAAGGGGACATGGGTTTTAGAAATTTTTTGAAAAAATTTAAAAATAATGATATCTTGCCTTTGCTTTTTATACCTTTTGGGAGCCTTGAACTTGAGAGCAGTTGAAAAGATTGAGGAATTATCAGAGAGGCTCATCTACGGGGTAGGGAAAGAGGGGTTGCCTCTTTCCAGAATAAGGCTCAGAGGCTTAGGTAGAACCTATATAACTCAGCTTGTCATGAATGGGTATGATACCCCTGAAGCAATAGCAGAGATACCCCAAAGTGAACTTGAAAGGATCATACCTAAGAGGCTTGCAGAGAGGCTATCAAGATATTGCAAAATCCACTTTGGAAAAAAGGAGGAACCTCACCCTCAAGAGATACCAGAAGATAAATGGGAAAAGAGACCACTTTCTGAAATCCTAAGCAGTCAAGAGCTTCTATCCATACTAAGGTCAAGGCTAACCCAGGTAAATAATCTCTCTGAGCTAATCCATGATCCCCCTCTGATACTCATTGATGAAAAACAGATGCTCCTGTTTTACAAGGGATACCCTGTGCAGCTTCCCCCCACTACCTTCAAGCTCATGCTCCTTTTATCCAAAAGACCAGGAGAGGTCATTACCAGAGATGAGATATATTCCAGTCTTTATCCAGACTCCCCGAATACTTCCAGACCCTATGACCGCCAGATCTCAGACCACAAACGGAAGATCCTCACCCAGATAAAAAAGGCCTTAAACCCTCCTCCCAACCCTAATGAGCTACGGAACCTTATTAAAACCAGACGCAAGGTGGGGTATGTATTGACTTTAAAACAGGAAGGTATAAAAATTTTAAAATAAAAAGGTGTATAAAGTTAGTCAAATCAATGGCTTGAAAGAATAAAAAGTAAGGGGCTATTTAATGAAACGAACTCTGTCATACCGCGTATATTCTCCCAAAATAGAGAAAGATATACTCAATGCATATATGAACAAGTTATCTGCAATTTCCTGCTTTAGAAAGAGTATGTGGAGTGAACGTGGATAATTAAAGCCGTGAAAATGACACGAATTTATAAAGAATTGCATAAACTTGCTAATGTTGATGCGATCACCAGGGATTTGATATCCTTGGTAGATGAAGTATTTGAGGAATGCAGGCAGATCCACAAGACAGTACTTCGTCATATGCGGGAGTATACGCTGCATGATGAGGAACACCTTATAAGAACAATGGAATTAATGGATAGACTCCTTCCGACACCTACCCTACAGAATCTCACTCCTTTAGAACTGGCGGGATTAATACTATCTGTTGCTTTGCATGACATAGGTATGGCTCCTTCCGAGAATGAGGTTCGCGGACTCCTTTCAAAATCAAGGAGTGCAATGAATGAGGATCCGAATCGCCTTCTATATCAATCATTTCGGAAAGGCTATCCAGCAATATTAAGAAGACAACACGAACTCCGTCTGGAGAACCGTTTTTTTGAAGCTCAAGAGCTTGAAGCCTATTTACTGAGTGAATATTTAAGGCGAACTCATGGAGATAGAACAAAGCGGTTTATCTTTGATAAATACCATGAAAAATTTATTTACTCAAACTTTAATTTTGCCAGTAGGCTTGCAGAAGTGTGCTATAGTCATACCCAAAATCCTTCTTTCCTTGAACAAATTCCATGCTGGGAGCTCGTTCGGGCACCAGGGGAATACGTTAACTGGCGTTTCATCGCAGTATTGCTAAGACTGGCAGATATTCTTGATTTCGATGGAAAGCGGACGCCAGCTGTATTATTCGAGCATCTCGGTATCAGAGACAAAGTTAGTCTCCAAGAATGGAAAAAACACCGATCTATACGAGCTTGGGATATCAGACCAGGAAGAATAGCTTTCACCGCAAGGTGTCCTGATCCAATTATTGAAAAGTGTGTTCGAGACTTCATCCAGATAATAGAACGAGAGTTGTCATTTGCTCGTGGAATTTTAGGTGGCATGCATGATCCTGCATGTCCAGACCTGCAAAAGAGATACTATCTCGATCTCCCATCTATTATTGATATCCGCAATGTTGGGCCGAAGATGGGTCCAGAAGGGCCAATCTATAATTATGTTGATCTGGGATTTCATCTGGATGAAGAGAGCATCATTTCTCTTGTTATGGGTATGAATTTGTATGGAAATCGACTTCTCTTTCTTCGTGAACTCCTACAAAATGCTGTAGACACTTGTCGGCATAAGCAAGCACTTCATAAGGCTGTTCCAAATGCGCCCGAATATGTTCCAGAGATAACCCTTAAGCTATATGAAGAAAACGGCAAGTGGCTTCTTACTATTGAAGACAACGGGATGGGTATGGATGAGGAGATTGTACGTGAACACTTTGCACGAATTGGTAAGAGTTACTATCGCTCATCAAGATTTTTTCAAGAAAGAGCTAAGGCCAATCTAGATTTCCGACCTATTTCGGAATTTGGCATTGGGGTATTATCAGTCTTTATGGTTACAGACCAACTAAGGGTACAGACAAGAAGATTAAAAAACAATTTATATGACATGGACTGTCTCTTATACACATCTGACGCTGCCGACGAAGGCATA
>CBFDUE010000048.1:0-18247 GCA_965613025.1 uncultured bacterium | reverse complement strand
CCCCTGTCATTGCGAGCGAAGCGAAGCAATCTCATACCTTTTATAGATTGCTTCGGGTCTTTTAAGACCCTCGCAATAACAGATTCAATTTACAGCTTCTTTCTGAGAGCTTTGAAAAATCAAAGCTCTCCTTATATTACTAAATTTGAGAGCAATTTTCTTTAAAAATCTTTCATTTTGTGCATTATCTGGGATAAAGCATCTTAAAAGGAAAGGACAAAGAGGATGTATGACATATTGATCAGAGACATTACTGTGTTACCCATGACTGAACAAAATAGTGTGCTTGAACTTTACGATGTTGCCATTAAAGGTCAGCACATTGTTGACATGGGACCATCTGGCACAATCGACTCTGAGGCACAGCATATAATCACAGGCACCCATCAAGTACTTTTGCCAGGTCTTGTAAATTGTCACACTCATGTGGGTGCAACCATATTCAGGGGAACAACAGAGGCCATGAAATTAAAAGAGTGGCTGGAATTTGGCACATCTCTGTTGGAACAGTTGACACCTGAAGACTTTTATTGGTCAAGCCTGCTTGGTTGTTGTGAGATGATCCGAGCAGGAATTACCACCTTTGCTGATACGTTCTTTTACAATGATTCCCTTAATCTTCTCAAATTGGCCATGGCCACCGGTGTTGGAAAGACTATAGATTTGTTGATAATGACTCTTCCCTGATGTAATAGAGTAGAATGGATGTACCTACAACGCCCATGAGGGCACCTAAGTAGAATACCGATCCTATATTCAATACATCCACAATAACTCCTCCAAGCAGTGGGCCAATGCCCATACCTATACTAAAGACCATACCAAAGAGCGCCATGGTGGATCCCATACCAAATCTCCTGCCCTCTTCAACTATCATTGCGGATGCAGCGGGCATGGAAACGCTACCTCCAAGGCTTCCAAGCAGACAGATCAGAAGTAATTCCAGAAAGTTCCTCCCTGATGGGATGAGTGCAAGGAATGTTATATTCCCCATGCTCCCTAAGATGATCAAAACGCTTCGGTTCATCCTGTCAGCTATTAAACCACCAAGTGGTTGTAGCAAGCTCATGATGAGGATATTGGCGGCAACCAGTATGCCAATCTGTGTGGCGCTGAGGCCGATATACATTCCTGCAAATACCGGCAGGAAACCCGCAAATATCCCCCTTCCTATGGAAAATGCCAGACGGAATCCCATGAGTCCCTTCATGACATTGCTTTTTCTGATGTTTTTAAAGGAAGGATTTATGGAGCCCTTTGACCTGATCTTTTCAGGTTCCTGAAGGAATGAGGTGACAAGAATGAAGCCCAGCATATTCAAGGCTCCCATGGTTATAAATGCAGCATCCATCCCATAGTGATCCGTAAGGATTCCTCCCATGAGAGGACCAAAACCAAAGCCTCCAAAAAAGGAAGCATTAAAATAGCCCTGCCATTTGCCTTCTTCTGCCTCAGGGGATAGATCTCCCACATAGGCCTGGGCAATGGGGATGAGCATTCCTGCTGGTATGCCATGAATAAATCGAACCAGTGTGAGTTCATATGTATTTCTAGCCATTATATATCCTAAGGAAAGCAGGGCATAGACGAAAAGCGCACTTGCAAGGAATACTTTCCGTCCTCTGATATCGGATAGCTTACCAGCTATTGGCATGACAACAGTTCTTGAAATAGAAAAACCAGCAAAGATCATGCCGATCCATATACCGGATGCACCCATATTCTCTGCGTAAAGAGGCAGTAGTGGAACCACAATACCAATTCCAAGCATGGAGGCAAATATTGACAGGAACAGAACCGAAAATTTCTTTTTTATCATATTCACCTAAATCAGGAAAAAAGTCTGAATTATATTCAATATTATATTCATCGGATAATCCATATGTTCCCACAAATCTGTAGTTTTATTTGTATGTCCATCTATACTACATCTGGAGGCGCTTTTCTTTAAAAATCTTCTATCTTGTGCATAATCTGGATTTAAAACCTGTTGTCAAATGAGCTTATATTTAACTGACTTAAATGGCTTGATCAGGGGGATACAATTTTGATAACAATTATTACTAAATTATTATGATTTAATGAAAGGATTGGGATATGAGAGAGGTTGCCATATTGGGAGTGGGAATGACAAAATTTGGAATATCAGAGAAGACCAATTTAGAGCTTTTTACTGAAGCTGCAACCGAGGCTATTAATACTTCTGGCATTGAACCCGAGGATATTGAGGCGGTCTTTATAGGCAATTGCTTAGGAGATTTTGAAGAGGCCCAGGCACATATGGGCCCATTTGTGGTTTCTGAGCTATCAATGCCTGTTTCCACTCCTTCAGTCAGATTTGAGTGTGCGTGTGCCACTTCTACGGTGGCAATAAGGCATGCGGTGCTTTTAGTGGGTGCTGGTGTATATGATATGGTGCTTGCAGGAGGAACAGAGAGGGCTGCAAAGATGGGAACCCCTCTTGCAACCCGCACCTTTGCCATGGCTTTACATGCATATTATGAGGCAATGAGCGGCCTTACCTTTCCTGGGGTATTTGCTATGGCAGCACATCAATATTCGGTTAAATATGGTATTCCTTTAAAGGAGCTTAAAAGGCATATGGCAGAGGTGGCAGTGAAGAATCATAGACATGCTATGCTGAACCCCAAGGCCCATTTTCAAAAGGAGATTGATGTGGATACTGTACTCGCAAGTATTATGGTTGCCGATCCTCTGCAGCTCTATGACTGTTGTCCATTTTCAGATGGAGCAGCTGCTGTGGTAATAGCTGATTCTAAAAAAGCTAAAGATCTTATTAAAAAGCCGGCCTTTATCGCAGGAACTGGTCAGGCATCTGCAGGACCTCTGTATGAACAGAGGGATCTTTGTAAAGTAATTGCACGGCAGGAGTCTATAAAGCAGGCATATTCAGAGGCCAATATGGGGCCTAAGGATATTGATATAGTGGAGCTTCATGATTGCTTCACTATTGCAGAGATCTTGGCTTTAGAGGCAATGGGATTTTATGACTGGGGAAAGGCCTATGATGCAGCTACTAAGGGGAAGACCACTTTTGGAGGGGAGGTTGTGGTAAATCCTTCAGGAGGTCTAAAGGCAAAAGGACATCCTATAGGTGCAACGGGAGCTGCTCAGGTGGTAGAGATTGTAAAGCAATTGAGAGAAGAATGCGAAAAGAGGCAGGTTGAAGGAGCCAGAGTGGGTCTTGTAGATACTTTGGGAGGTGATCTTGGCACAGTGTGTAATCTAATTTTGAGGGTATAGATATGAAATATCCAATTATATTTGAGGAATTTCAACATGAGTTAAAAAAGGGAAGGCTTGTGGGTTTAAGGTGCAGAGATTGTGGGGAGATTATTTTTCCCCCTAAGGGGACCTGCTCAAGGTGTAGAGGTATAGATTTTGAAAAGATTGAGCTAAGTGGTGAAGGAAATGTTAAGACATTTACTGTAATTAGAGTTCCTCCGGAGGGTATCAAGCCGTCCTATGTGGTCGTAATGGTTGAGTTAAAGGAAGGACCATGGGCGGTAGGGAGACTTTTAGAGGTTGATCCTGATAATATAGATATTTCAGTAATTGGAAAAAGAGTAAAGATGGAGCCCTTTAAGAGTGAGGGATTAGGTGAAGATAGGTATACAATTGGTTTTAGATTGATATAAGGAGTTATTAATCATGGGAAAGATGGATAAAGAGACCCTTAATATGATCATGGATACCATAGACAGGATAGAGAAGGATAGGCTTCCCTTGGAAAAAAAGCTTGAGATAGATAGCTCTGGTAAATTTCCTGAGGAGCTGATCCGATTTATGTTAGGGCCTGAGGTGGCTTTGCATTTAGTATTTATCCCTGAAGAATATGGAGGGCTTGGAGCAGGGGCAACGGAGATAGCGGTGATATCTGAGAGAATGGCAAAGATGGATCTGGCAATTGCCACCTCTTTTTTAGCCATATGCTTAGGAATGGATCCTTTAAGGGTTGGGGCAACTGAAAGGCAGAAAGAGAGATATATGAAGAGAATTGCAGAGGAAGGCCTAATAGTTGCATATGCTGTAACTGAACCCAATGCTGGGTCCAATGTCCAGGCCATAAAGACAAGGGCCGAGCGGGTCTTTGACGAAAAGGGTAATATTAAAGGTTATAGGCTTAATGGACAAAAGCAGTTTATAACCAATGGGGGTGTGGCTGATCTCTACACCATACTTGCTAATACTCCAGAGGGCCCTTCCTTCTTTATTGTTGAAAGAGGCGCTCCAGGGCTAATTCCTGGAAGACATGAGGATAAACACGGTATCAGGGGCTCTGATACCTGTCCACTGACCTTAGAAGATCTCTATGTCCCCTCAGAGGATCTGGTGGGAGAAGAGGAAGGCAGAGGACTTAAACAGGCAAATGAGGTGTTCGGTTACACAAGGCTTATGGTTGCAACATTTGGGCTTGGAGGTGGAATGGCCTCCTTAGAGAGGGCAATTCGTTATTCTAAAGAGAGGGTCCAGTTTGGAACCACCCTTTCAGAAAAACAGGGATATACCCACAGGCTATTGGTTCCAAATGCAGTTCGGCTTGAAGCAGCAAGGGCATATATTGAGCAGACCGCCACAAGACTTGACAGTGGAGAGAAAGGACTTCAGGTAGAAGGCTCCATTGCCAAGTATTTTGCTACAGAGGCTGGAGACAGGATGGCAAATGATGGCATCCAGGCACTGGGAGGATACGGATACATCAGGGAATATGAGATGGAAAAGATAAAGAGGGATATTAAGATCACTACCATATTTGAGGGAACCAGTGAAATACAGCGAAACATTATTGCCACATTCAGGATGAGAGAAAACGTTAAGACCAAAGGCGGGTTTTATATGGAAAAGGCTAATAAGGCGATGAAGCCTGGAGATAGATACTCTCAAAAGCTTGCTCTTTCATTGGAAATTATAGGTGAAATCATTGGCTTTATAAGAAGGAATAAGCTAACAAGGCAACAGCATCTGATGTTTCTGCTCGCTGATATGATAACATGGACAGAGGTAGGAGAGGCCCTGCTTCAAAAAGTGAGAAGCTCTGATACAGATTCAGAATATGGAAATTATCTGAATGCATGCTTTAGGCTATTTTTAAGGGAGGTGGCAGAGATAAACTTTGTAAATGGATTAAAGATCATATCAGCAGGAAAAGATTCAAAGGAACTTAAAGACATGCTCTTTCAGCTTGATATATCCTATTTAATAGAAGGATATCTTGATGATATGGACAGGGTCTGTTCATATATATTGGAGCATTACACATAGATGAGAAGGAAGAAAGTCCTCAAGAGAGATAGGGAATCCTATTCTAATCCCAGAATTGATCCTTCACTTAAGAAGATCTTTAATAAGATTGGAGTTCCAGAGAAAAGAGAGTTTATTCCTGATCCATTTCAGCTTGAGGCCCTCTCTAAGATAAAGAACTCTGATCTTCTGGTCTCTGCTCCCACTGGTGCAGGTAAGACCTGGATTGCTATCCAGGTAATCCAGGACTTTCTATTCAGGGGTATGAGAGTATGGTATGCATCACCTCTTAAGGCACTTTCTAATTCCATATATTCAGAATTTTGCCATCTCTTTGGACAGAGATATTGTGGAATTATTACAGGTGACAGAAAAGAGAATCCCGATGCTCCCATAATAGTAGGAACAACTGAGATATTAAGAAATCAGCTCTATGATGCCATGCACTATGGGGTAGATATATCCACTGATCTGGTAATCCTTGATGAGGCCCACTATATGAATGATCCTGAAAGGGGAGTTGTATGGGAGGAGGTGCTTATATATCTTCCACAGAGGGTAAAAATATTGATGCTCTCTGCTACCATATCCAATCCTGAAGAGATTGCCTCCTGGCTTCAAGAGATACGAAGAAAGAATGTGGAGATAGTAAGCAGTTTCCAAAGACCTGTCCCCTTAGAGATGCTCTTTCTATTTCCTGATGGACTTGTGGTTCCCCTTTCAAAGAATGGAAGAAGACTAAATCCTGATATTGAAAGATTTTTAAAAAGAAGGCCAAAAGGGAGGAGAGAAATAGATTTTGGAAGGATAATTGAATGCCTAAGAGAATTAAATCTGCTCCCTGCTATCTTCTTTTTAAAGTCACGCTTAGATTGTAATAATGCCTTATGGAAATGCCAGCCCCATATATATAATAGAAGAGATGAAACAATGTTTAGAGAGGAGCTCAGCCGATTGATAGATAGATATCCCTATCTTAAGGATCATCCTCAGATGCGACATCTTGTGGAATGTAGAGTGGCAGCACACCATGCAGGGCAGTTACCCCAGTGGAAGATGGTGATCGAGTTACTTATGAACAGAGGATATCTGGATGCAATATTTTCCACATCCACAGTAGCAGCCGGGGTGAATTTCCCTGCCCGTTCTGTGATACTGGTTCAAAGCGATAGATATGATGGTAAAGAGTTTAAGGATCTGACCGCCACCGAACTTCATCAGATGATCGGAAGAGCAGGTAGAAGGGGTAAGGATAAGATCGGATTTGCCATAATTGTCCCGGGGATATATCAAGACCCTGAGCTGATCTTGGAGTTAAAAAATTCGCTTCCAGAGCCTATTGAAAGTCAGATTCATATAAATTTCTCAATGACACTTAATCTGCTGCTATCCCATAGGCCTTCAGAGATAAAGGAGTTGCTCAATAAATCCTTTGCGGCCTTTAAAGGCAAAAAGAGGGGCAGGGAATATCAGATGAGATGGGAGGGGCTGATTGAAGAGCTAAAGTCTATGATTCCCAATGCCAGATGTGATACGGATGATCCTCAGGAGATGCTGGAAAATATTAGGATAAGAGCTGAGTTGAGAGAGGAGCTCAGGAGGCTTAAAAAGGAGATAAGAAGAAGGATAAGGGCTCAGGCCTTAAGGGAATACCTAAAACCTGGAAGGCTTTTTCTTGCAGGGAGGTCAATATATCTCCTCTTCTTTACAAAGGAGCATAATGGTAGGTTGGAGTGTCTATCTCATAATATCCATAAGCCACTTAGGATGAGGAAGGGAAGGTTGAGATTAAAGAAGATCAAGGCTGAAAGGATTAAAAAGATATTTGATCTAAGATTAGACCTGGGTCAGGATCTATCAATTGAAAAGATTCAAAGGATTATCCGTGCTATAAGAGTAGAAGATCTTCGTCCCATAAAGATTAGCTCAGATAATAGCTCCTTTAAGCTTGAAGAGATCGATAGGCTTAAGAGATTCCAAAACGAACTTCCCTGCACCAATTGTCCTCACAAAAGGGATTGTCACGGAAAAAGAAACAGGCAGCTTAAAGCCATATTGAATGAATTTGAATCTCTATATCTTTTAATGGAAAGGATGGCAGGGGGACTATGGCTTTCTTTTAAAAGGCATCTTAGATTTTTAAAAGAGACAGGTTTTGTAGATGAAGATTATAGGCTTACTCCTGATGGTATATGGGCTTCAAAGCTCAGATTGGATCATCCACTACTTGTCTCTGAGGCTATCAGAAAGGGAGCTTTTGATGATCTTTCCCCTGAAAGTATGGCAGGATGCATGGCAACCTTTGTCTGGGATAAGACACAGGATTTGTCCTTAAGTTTGGAAAACAGGGAAGAAATTTTAGAAATTAACAATGCATTTAAATTGATGGAATCTACCATTTCTGAATTTAGAGACCTACAATTAAAGAAAGGTTTTGAAGCTCCTCAGCTTCTATTTTGGCCTTCCGCCATATTATATCTATGGGCAAAGGGTAAGACATGGGAGGAATTAAGACTCATAAGTGGTATGGATGAAGGTGATATGGTATCTCTTATTTTGAGAACCGCCGATCATCTGAGACAGGTTGTAAATCTAAAAGATACTCATCCTCATCTTGTATCAAAGGCAGAAAGGGCGATAAAACTTATTTTAAGGGAACCCGCTTATATTGTATAAGCTTTATGAAATTTTTGGAAAATATACGCGCCTTATAGAGGAAATTGATACGAAAAATATAGCTTGAGCCCCTTTTCTTCTATATACCTTCTTACAATAGGAGGTGCTTGATAGGTAATAATTAATAATATCTTTTCTCCGGGGATCACCTTATTAAGTTTATTAACTTTTCTAAGAAATTTATCTACCTCTCTTTTATTTATCTGGGATTTACATTCACCAAGTATCCATATTTCACGACCATCCCTTTTACCTCTTCCAATAATATTAATCTCCTCTTCCTTACCAGGAGATATTTCCATATAGTCCCTTTTTAAGGGCATAGTGATCTTTATACCAAAATCTTTTTCAAGGAGCTTAGGTAGTCCTACAAAGGCTCTATCCTCCAGTACATACCCCACTGTGTGCTGGAGCCCTCCAAGGGACTCTCTTGTCTTTCTATGTTCTTTGATAAGCTTTTTTAATTCATTTTCAGTATTTTTCTGTGCAATAGCCAATTCTTCTATTACCTTTTCCACTCTTGAAAGTCTTTCTTCACTCTTTATCTGATTTATGGATAGTTTTTCTATTCTTTTTTCAGTATTTTTCTGAGCTTCAGTAAGGTCTTCTATTGCCTTTTCCACTCTTGAAAGTCTTTCTTCACTCTTTATCTGATTTTTGAATAGTTCTTCCACTCTTTTTTCAGTATTTTTCTGTGCGACAGTTAGTTCTTCCACTCTTTTTTCAGTATTTTTCTGAGCTATAGCGAGTTCTTCCATTCTTTTTTCGGTATCTTTTTGGGCTTTAGCGAGCTCAGAGATAGCCTGCCATACTTTTTTAAAATTCTCTTCTGTCTTAGCCGTAAAGGCTCTAAACTCAGAGACAGTTATAGACTCCTCTCTTTGCCTTTCTATCTCTTCTAATAGGGCTATTAATATCTCTTTTAGATCAGGAGATACTTGCTCCAGTTTTCTAATAAATTCAACACTTATAGGCATCTTAGACCTCTTAAGAATATTCATTATCACTTCATCTGAGCCAGTTCAATAATTAAATGAACCTTTCCAATTAAAGGATCTTATTTTACTATCTTTTCTATCACTTCACCAATGGAGATAGGCTTATCTATTATTTTCCAAATATTCAATCCATTAAATAGATCCTCTTTTAACTCTGTATTACCCTTGATCACAGCCAAAGGTATTATATTTAATAGGCCTTTCTTTAATAGGCTTATATGGTCAATAAGATTTTCCATATCAATTAGCATGATATCCGGAAGTTCCCCCTTTCTTACCATTCTATCTATATCCATTATATTATCTGTGGCATAAGTCTGAACCCTCTTTTCTCTGAGCTCTGCCATCAGAAATGACCTATACAATCTATCTTTTAATAATATCCATATACTCTGAGAGCTTTGCATAACCCCTTCTTACACTGGGGGTTACACCCCCAGACCCCCAAAAATTAACTTAAAATAACCCATAATTACAGCTTTTTATGAGAGCTTTGAAAATTCAAAGCTCTCATACTCTGGATCTTATCCTGTGGCATAGCTATGCAGGCCTGAAAGCAGGAGATTAACCCCAAGATAGGTAAAGATCACACTTAAAAAGCCCACTATGGATAATACCGCAAGCAGCCTCCCCCTCCATCCCCTTACATATCTACCATGTAAAAATGCTCCATAGATAAGCCAGGTGATCAGCGACCAGGTCTCTTTGGGATCCCATCCCCAATACCTTCCCCATGCATAATGGGCCCATACCGCACCTGTTATGATCCCTAATGTCAGCATGACAAAACCTATGGCAATTATCTGATATGTAAGCTCATCAAGGATATGAACGGGTGGAATAATATTTAAGATAGAACTATTAGGATTCTCTTTTCTCTGTTTTAGGAGATACATGATGCTTAAAGAGAATGCCAGGGCAAAGGCGCCATACCCTACAAAACAGGTAACTACATGAGCGATTAACCAGTTGCTCTTTAGCGCTGGGATGAGGGGAGTGATCCTGGATTCCATTCCACCATAGGATGCATATGCCATAATGAGAAATGCAACAGGTGTGGTAAAGACCCCTGGAGATCTATTTTTTGTCTTAAACTCTACTATCAGATATAGAAATATTATGGCCCAAGCAAAAAAGATCAGCGATTCATATAGATTTGTAAGTGGAGCATGTCCTATCCCCATCTTATATGATTCAATCCATCTAAGTACTATACCATATGAATGAAGAAGCAGGGTAAAGAGGGTGAGATATGTACCCATTAATCCAAATATATCTTTAAATGTAAAGATCATAATCAGATAGAAAAAGAAACAGAAAAAGTAGAAGAAGGTAACATAGCTCAATATCTCTCCACTATTCATTACTTATCTCCTTCAGAATATTCCTTTAACCTTTCATAGAGACATCTGATCTCCTTTTCAAGAGATACAGGATTCTTATTACAAGTTCCAGTTATCTCAATCCTTTTGATATCCGGTGTAATCCTAATCCATATCCTCTGATGAGATGTGAAAAAGGTCATTATAAGACCTAAAACCAATAGCAGAAATCCTATCCAAACTACTGGAACACCAGGGTCATGGGTAACCTGAATCCCTGTATAATATCTTGTGCTTAGATCCTTTAGGATAAAGTTATAAGGTCTTACAATTGAAGGATTTAAAATGGGGGATAAAAACATCTCATCTGGAAATCGTCTTTTCAAAATCTTAAGATCTTTAAATATCCAAAACCTTATCTCTTTCCCTTCTTTAAATACCGATATCAGTGCAGCAGGCCCCATAATACCTTTTAGATTTGTATCCAATCTTAGGATCATAAATTTTCCATCATTTTGAGGGAGCTCTTCACTTTTGCCCACACTGAGATTATATTGCTTTTCATTTTTTCCATATCTTATAATGATATTGGCATCCCTTGAAGGAATAAGGCCATAGTGGGATTGATAAAAATTAACCCCTTTAAATTCAATGGGATGATTTACTAATAAAACCCCCTCTTTTACAACTTTACCATCCATTATGAATTGAAGATCTGATCTGTATTCCTTAGGAGTTCCATCTGGATAGAAGCTTATGGAAAAGTCTTTGCATCTTACCAGAAATCCAAGAGGCCTTAATTCCATGCTATTCCTTAAAAATATCTTTCCTTCTGCTTCTCCTTCTGCGATATTCATATATCCCTCATATCCCCAGATAGATCCCAAAATCGCACCAATTAGTATTAAAAGCACACTTAAGTGCACCAAATATACGCCAAAATAGGAATATCGTCCCCTATCAGCATAGATATAGACTGAATCCTCTGATGAAAGATTAATTCTCCTTTTATATCTTTTATCTAAAAGTCTATTTATCTTTCCTAAGACCTTTTCATCTTCCAGTCTATATGTAAGTATTTGTTCTTCTGGAATATCCTTAAACAATCTCTCTCTTGGCTCTTTTGGTCTGAATTTTACAACTCTAATTGTATTGTGCCATCTGCTTAGGGAACATACCACCAGATTCATAGCCAATATCCCTACAATAGTTCTAAACCATATGGAATGATACATATCATGAAGCCTTAAGAATCTTATCACCTTTGCCTTACCAGAAGGAATTCTATTTAAAAATCTCTCACCTTCCTCTTGTTGGGGAATAAGTGTTCCCACAATAGATATAATTGCAAGAATAATAAGGATAAAAAAGGTAAGTTTTACAGATTTAAACACATTCCATAAAATTTTAAAAAAACTGTTATTATTTTTATTTTCCATCTAATTTATACCCTTTTAATCTTATTTGTCTTATCTGTTATCATTTATCTTTTTAAAATACAACAAAAGAACCCCTTCAAGGTTTCATTGACCAATTTGAGTATATATGTAATCTATAACATCAAAACAGACCAATAGGAAAGGAGATGCTCAGTTATGCTGGATTTGAGGTTTGTAAGGGATAATCTTCCCATAGTTAAAGATATGCTGGAAAAGAGAGGATATGAACTGGATCTTTCAAGATTTGAGTCCTTAGATAAAAGGAGAAGACAGATAATAAGGGATCTTGAAGAGATGAGAGCTAAAAGAAACACAATGAATAAGGAGATAGGAGAGAAAAAGCGAAGAGGAGAGGATACTTCTAAGATCTTTGAAGAGATGAAAGAGCTTTCAGTTAAGATAAAAAAGATGGAATCAGAGCTTGATCCTATAGAAGAAGAGCTTAAAGGAATACTGATGACTATACCCAATATTCCCCACGCTTCTGTCCCCATAGGTAGAGATGAAAAGGATAATGCGGTGGTAAGAATGTGGGGGGAGCCAAGAGATTTTGATTTTGAGCCGCTGCCACATTGGGATATAGGTGAGAAGCTTGGGATTCTTGACTTTTCAAGGGCATCAAAGATAGCAGGAGCCCGATTTGCACTATATATTAGGGAGGGTGCCTTGCTCGAACGGGCACTTATCAATTTTATGTTGGATATTCATACCAAAGAGCATGGATATACAGAGGTTCTGCCCCCCTTTATGGTAAATACCGCATCCATGACAGGAACAGGACAGCTTCCAAAGTTTAAGGATGACCTCTTCAAAGTGGAAGATTGGGATCTCTGGCTTATACCTACAGCAGAGGTTCCTGTAACCAATATACACAGAGAAGAGACCCTAAAAGAGGAGGATCTCCCTCTATACTATGTCTCTTATACCCCCTGTTTTAGATCGGAGGCAGGTTCGTATGGAAAGGATACCAGAGGATTGGTAAGGCAGCATCAGTTTAATAAGGTAGAGCTTGTAAAATTCAGTATTCCAGAAAGTTCATATAATGAGCTTGAATCACTTACCCGTAATGCAGAAGAGATATTGAGAAGGCTCAATCTTCCCTACAGAGTTGTGTCACTATGCACAGGTGATCTGGGCTTTTCTGCCTCCAAGACCTATGATCTGGAGGTATGGCTTCCTGGGCAAAATGTATATAAGGAGATATCCTCATGTAGCAATTTTGAAGATTTTCAGGCACGGAGGGCACAGATCCGTTTTAAAAGAAGGGGTGCAAAACGAAGCGAATATGTCCACACCCTGAATGGCTCTGGCCTTGCCGTGGGAAGGACAGTTGTGGCAATCCTTGAAAACTATCAACAAAAGGATGGCTCTGTTATAATACCAGAGGCTCTAAGACCTTATATGAATGGAATAGAAAGAATCATGCCAAAGAGCCCAAGATAGATTGACCATAGTGAGTCTTTGCAAACAGGATAGCTTCAAGGATCTTAAGATATTATTTTGACAAGGGCGTGGGTGATTATATAATTTAGCATAAATTAAGAGGGAGTTGATAGATGTGTGGAATTGTATGCTATATCGGAAAAGAGATGGCAAGACCAATTCTCATGGAAGGTCTTAAGAGATTGGAATATAGGGGATATGATTCTGCAGGAATTGCCATCCATAATGGTAAAGATATACAGTGCCTCAAGGCAGTTGGAAAGATAGAAGAGCTTGAAAAGAAATTAAATGATAAACCTATATCAGGCACATGTGGAATAGCACATACCAGATGGGCAACCCATGGAGAGCCCAATGAATTGAATGCACATCCTCACACTGACATGCACCATAAGGTATATGTGGTTCACAATGGTATCATAGAGAATTATGCTATTCTAAAAAAAAGGCTTCAAAAACAGGGAATAGTATTTAGTACTGAGACAGATACTGAGGTTATAGCTCAATTAATCGCTTTGAATTTTAGTGGAGATCTGGGAGAGGCTGTAAGAAAGACCATGGCTCAGATAGAGGGGACCTTTGGAATCGCTGTGATCCATAGAGATATTCCAGATGAGATCGTTATAGCAAGAAGGGGGAGTCCCTTAATTATAGGAATAGGTGAAGGAAGTAATTTTGCAGCCTCTGATGTGGCTGCAATGATGAGATACACCGACAAGGTGATACACTTAAATGACAATGAGTATGCAACTATTAGAGCAGATACATATAACATATTTACTGCCCATAGGGCATATGTGGAGAGAGCCCCTGAGATAGTCGAATGGGATATAGCTGATACAGAATTAAGTGGATTTCCCCATTACATGTTAAAGGAGATATTTGAACAACCTGAGACCATAAAAAACGCCATCAGGGGAAGGCTTGATCCCAGTGAAGGGGTGCCAAGACTGGGTGGTATTATGCCTGTTTGGGATAAATTAAAGGAATGCCGTCACATGGTTATGGTGGCATGTGGCACCTCATATTATGCGGGATATGTGGGAAGATATCTGTTTGAGACACTAACTGAGGTGGATGTGGAAGTAGAGCTTGCCTCAGAATTTCGTTACAGAAAGCTTAATTTTCCACCCAATACCTTTATTGTTGCAATAAGCCAGTCAGGGGAAACAGCTGATACCTTAGCCGCAATAAGGGAGGCAAGGAGAAAGGGAGCGGGGCTCTTGGGAATAGTAAATGTGGTGGGAAGCTCCATTGCAAGAGAGACAGATGCTGGAATCTACAATCATGCAGGGCCAGAGATTGGGGTTGCATCCACCAAGATCTTTACCTCACAGCTTACCATACTCACCCTTCTTGCCCTTCTGCTTGGAAGACACCAAAAGCTATCTCTTACTGAGGGAATTGAGGCCATAAAGGCAATTAAAGAGCTACCAGATCTTGTAAAAAAGGTGCTATCAAAAGACAATCATATATGTGCTATCGCAGAGAAATATTATAGGTACAATAACTGGCTCTATTTGGGGAGAAGATATCAATACCCAATTGCAATGGAAGGGGCCTTGAAATTGAAGGAGATAGCCTATATCCACGCAGAGGGATATGCTGCTGGAGAGATGAAACATGGCCCTATTGCACTTATAAATCCTGAAATGCCCACTGTGGCACTCATCCCAAAGGATTCCATGTATGAGAAGATGATAAACAATATTAATGAGATAAAGAGCAGGAGAGGCCCTGTGATAGCTATTGCCACAGAGGGGGATAAAGAGGTTAAGGAATTGGCTGATGATATTATAGAGGTTCCCCATACCCTGGAATATCTCTACCCCATACTCACCGTTATTCCATGCCAATTATTGGCATACCACTGTGCAAGGCTTCTCAATAGGGATATTGATAAGCCGAGAAATCTTGCAAAGAGTGTTACAGTGGAGTAGTCGGAAATTATGGAAGAAGATAGAAAAGACAAGATTCTTAAAGAGGTATTTAAAAAGATAGATGAACTCAGACCCTACGTTATATATCTTCAAAGAGAGATGGTCTGCAGACCTGCTCTTGGCCCTGAAAATGGGGGAGACGGAGAGCACGAAAAGGCAGAATTTCTATGGCATGAGCTTAAAAGCCTCTCCCCTGATATGCTTGAAGATATTAGAGCAATGGATGACAGGGTAAGCAGAGGTTATAGGCCAAATATAGTGGCTATCTGGAAAGGTAGTGGCAAAGGTAAAAGGAGGATATGGGTTCTCGGACATATGGATATTGTCCCCCCTGGAGATAGCTCCCTTTGGAAGACAGATCCATATACCCTGGTTGTCAAAGACGATATTCTAATAGGAAGGGGGGTAGAAGATAATAATCACGGAATAATTAGCCCTCTTTTGGCTATAAAGGCCATAAAAGAGCAGGGTCTAAATATAGAAAATGATATCTGCCTTGTCTTAGTTTCAGATGAAGAGACTGGGAGCCGTTATGGCCTTGAATATCTCTTAGATAAAAGGCCAGAGCTCTTTTCTCCAGAAGATATCATAATTGTTCCAGATGGAGGAAATGAGGATGGAACTATGATAGAGATTGCAGAAAAGAGCATGTTATGGATAAAGTTTACAGTACTGGGAAAACAGTGTCATGCAAGCACCCCTGAAAAAGGTAAAAATTCTCTTCTTATTGCTGCTCATCTGATCTTGAAGCTTAAAGAGAGGTTACAAGAGAAATTTAATTTAAAAGATCCCCTATTTAGTCCTCCATATTCAACTTTTGAACCTACCAAGATAGAGGCAAATGTTCCCAATGTAAATACCATACCGGGGAGAGATATATTTTATATGGACTGTAGAATACTACCTTCTTACAGGGTTGATGAAGTTATTGAGGAGATAAGGAAAATTAAAGATGAGATCTCTACCTCCTTCAGTGCAGAGATTCAGATAGAGACCCATTATCTCCAAGATGCCCCTGCACCCACTCCACAAGATTCCTTGGTGGTTAAGATGTTAAAGGAGGCTATAAGATATGTAAAAGGGAAAGAAGCCAAGCCTATGGGTATTGGAGGAGGAACCGTAGCTGCCTTTTTTAGAAAGAGGGGATTGCCTGCTGCAGTGTGGGTGACAATGCCTGATAGTGCCCATCAACCCAATGAATATTGTCATATATCTTCCATACTAAATGATGCCAAGGTATTTAGCTATCTTTTTCTATCATATGAGCTCACTTAAAAATTCATCAATCATCTTTTCAGCAACCTTTTCATGATCAATCTGATATGTCCCTTTTTCAATCTTATCCTTTAGTTCCACAATCTTATCTTCCCGAATAATATCTATCTTATCTAAGGCCTCTCTTATCTTCTGGATTTCCCTTGATCTTTGGGATATATCTACAATGGCATCTTTATTAAGAGTATCTTCTTGAGCCACCTTTTTCTTAGCAGTTTCATTTACCACATCCTTTTCACTTTGGATATTTGATATCTTACTACCTATCTCATAGCTCATTATCTTATCATCAATTTTCATACACTTCCCCTCCCTATCTTAAGTGCTAAGATTTAAGGTCTTCAATAGAGACCTTTTTAGTGGACTCCCCATATTCATCAATTATCTTAAAGGTCAGTTGATTTCCATTTGAATATATATCAGATCTATTCTCTAAATTAAAGGATTCGGTTCCTCCTTTTTTGCCCTCTTTTGCAATCTTTTCTATCATATCAGTAGTTAATTTCTCAGCAATCGCCCTTTTCTTTGCTTCAGCTGATATGGTAATCCTATCTTCCATATCTTCTTCAGTATCTTTTATCCTTTTTGCCACCTTTCCATGCCTAAACTGCTCAGAATACACCTTTAGCACATTATTTACTTGGTGAGAATATATAACCATCTTTCACCTCCAATTCTTTTATCGGCATAAACTGAATAACCTTTAGGAAAATTTTTCCTTTTGGAATTTTCTGAGGTGTCATTTTTTTGGCACTTACCTTGTCAAAGTTCTGACAGGTTTAATACACTTTTTCCTTTAGATACCTAAATCTCAATATAAATTATGGCATAAGATTTGCTTCATAAATTAATAAGTACTTATAAATTGGTAATTTAATGAAATTAGGTTAAGATGGATTATCCACGAATAACGGTAGTTATTGTGTCCTATAATTTTGAAAGATATATTGCAGAGTGCATTGAAAGTGTATTAGCTCAAACTCTGTCGCCCTATGAAATTATTATAGCCGATGATCATTCAACTGATAGATCGTGGGAAATAATTAAAAGATATCAGAGTAAATATCCTAACCTTATAAAGGCTTATAGAAATGAAAAGAACTTAGGGCCTGCTAAGAATGCAAATCGTTTTTGGAAATTATTCAATGGTGATTATCATTCTATTATTGATGGGGATGATCGTTGGTTACCTCGAAAATTAGAAACGGAATGGCGGGCCTTACAGAAAGATCCTGAAGCACAAATTGCTTATTCTAATGTATATCTCATAGATACTGAAGGGAAGAGAATCGGAATATTGTATAATGGTCAGGGTTCTGAGCCTCCAACAGGAGATGTATTTGTTGAAGTATTTTCAAAGAGGTTTTTCCCAAACACAAATGACCGTAGTGTATTCAGGAATGAATTGGTAACTCGATATGCATACCTTCAAGAAGGTCTGTGTGATGAAAATCTTATTAATCATTGGGATTGGGATAGAAAAATTCGATATACCGCTCGATTCAAAGTTACTTATTCAGGAGAACCTCTGGTTGAGTATCGTAGACATGATAAAGGTGTTAGTAATATGTCCCCTGAAAAACGCTATCAATCTATATTATCTGTATATAAGAAAAATTTACCACTATTATCTTTAAGGACAGAAGAAGAAATTAAGATAATAAAAAAAGAGATAAAAGATCTTCTCTTTTCAATTTTACCTATAAGATTAGATAATTTTAATAAATTATCGTTTGAATCTTCCCGTCATTCAGATGCTATTTCCATTAACAGGAAGGGAGAAGAGTTATTTTTAAAAGGGTATCTCAAGGAATCACTAGATCCTGTCTCTTATACACATCTGACGCTGCCGACGAAGGCTTAGGTGTAGATCTCGGTGGTCGCCGTATCAT
>CBFDUE010000047.1:0-18955 GCA_965613025.1 uncultured bacterium | reverse complement strand
TTCCCTACCCCATAGATGAGCCTCTCTGAGAGTTCTTCAATCTTTTCAACTGCTATCAAGTTCAAGGCTCCCAAAAGGTATAAAAAAGCAAAGGCAAGATATCATTATTTTTAAACTTTTTCAAAAAATTTCTAAAAACCATGTCCCCTTCTGAAGCCCAGATGACATAATTTAATAAAAGGAAGCTAAAATTTTGGGGAAGGAGCAGATAGGAAGATTGCTTAGTCCAAGTTTGGCAAAATTTTCTGTAACATATTAAAATTATTAGAAGTGCATTCCCTTTTCGACACTACAGATTTTATTTATCTAATCTTTTTAGTATGTTGTTGAGACCTAAGAGAAATCTCTGATACGTTGTAAATCTATATATGGAATTCCTTGGCAAAATATTTTAAAAATCTCAAATTTTCAGTAACTTATGGAACAACAACCACTGAAAATTGATGAAAAATGCTTTCTGGTTGCCAAACTTGGGTTAGATAATATAGGGGATGGCCCTTAGTGGAGGGTGTAAGGGGTTATTAAATTAAAAATCCTTTACTATATCCACCATCTCCTTTACCGCCTTGTAAAATCCCACATATATGGATCTGGTCACAATGCTATGACCTATACTGTATTCTTCAATCTGGGGAAGGGCTTTAAATCTTTTAATATTTACATAATTTAGGCCATGTCCTGCGCTGATCCTTAACCCTAAACTATGGGCTGTCTCAACGGCCTCTTTTATCTTTAAAAATCTCTTCTCCTGCTCTTCCTCACTCTTTGCTTCAGAATAGTGACCGGTGTGTATCTCTACTATATCACCACCTACGTCCTTTGCAATCTGGATCTGTTCTGGGTCAGGATCAATAAAGAAGCTGATCTTTATACCCACCTCTTTTATTCTGTCTACCACCTCTCTATAATATTCAGGCCGTGCCTTGACGTTCAATCCACCCTCTGTTGTAAGCTCTTGTCTTTTCTCTGGCACCAGTGTTACCAGATCGGGCCTTACCTCTCTTGCAATATTTATCATCTCTTCCACAGCGGCCATCTCCAGGTTGAGTTTTGTCTTAACGATCTCCCTCAATAACTTTAGATCTCTTTCTTTAATATGCCTTCTGTCCTCTCTTAGATGACAGATTATGCCATCAGCTCCTGCAATCTCTGCAATCCCTGCGGCAATCACTGGATCGGGCTCATCTATCCCCCTTGCCTCTCTGAGGGTGGCAACATGATCCACATTTACTGCCAGTCTTGCCATAACTATCCCTCCTTGTAGATAATTTTTAAGATTCTCTCTTCCTCTTTAAGCATCTCTTCTTCCTCTGCTTTACCCCTTTCATGATCATAGCCAAGCAGGTGTAATAGGCCATGAATAAGCAATCTTACAACATATGTCTCAAGTCCAATTCCATATCTCTCTGCCTCCTTTATGGCTGTATCAACTGATATCACGATATCACCAAGCACGGGATAGGGGCCTTTGATATCCTCTCCCTGCATGGGAAAGGCAAGCACATTGGTGGGCCTGTCATGTCTTAGAAATTTCCTATTCAACTCCCTTATACGCTCGTCATCAGTGATCAGGATGCTGAGCTCTCCTTTTTTATATCCCAAGGCGTCTAATGCCAACTTCAATCTCTTCCGGAGATCCCTGATCTTTACCCCTGGAATCTGCTTTTGTCTGTTGATCTGGATGACCATTGGCGCTCCTCTTTCCTCCCCTCTCCTCTTCAGGATACTCTATTCTCTGATGGAATATGCCTGTAAGGGTCTTAATGAATCCCTTAGCGATCTCATGGAGATCTTTGAGGGTTATTTCACATTCATTTAATTGTCCATCTGTAAACGCCTTATTGATTATCTTTTGAACCATTCCTTTAATCCTTGCAGGAGTGGGATCTTTTAGTGATCTGGATGCCGCCTCCACCATATCAGCGAGCATCACCAATCCTGCCTCTTTTGTCTGGGGCTTGGGGCCAGGATAACGGAAGTCTTCCTCATTTATCTCCTTCTGCTTGGAATCCTTATGTTCCACCTTTTCCTTTGCCTTCTGATAGAAATAGGTTATAAGGCTGGTTCCATGATGCTGTTGAATTATATCACATATCTCCTTTCCCAGTTTATGCCTCTTTGCAAGCTCAACCCCGTCTTTTACATGGGAGATCAGTATGAGACTGCTCATGGATGGGGCCAACTTTTCATGCTTATTAATCCCATCCATCTGATTCTCAATAAAGTAGAGGGGCTTTTTTATCTTTCCTATGTCATGATAATAGGCACTTACCTTTGCAAGAAGTGGATTGGCACCAATTGCTTTAGCTGTTGCCTCTACCATATTGCTTATAATAAGGCTATGATGATAGGTGCCCGGAGCATGGACCATCAGCTCTTTTAGCAGAGGTTGATCCAGATTTGCAAGCTCAAGCAGTCTTATATCGGTGGTAAATCCAAATGCCATCTCCACAAGGGGTAAAAGCCCTGCTGCCACTACCCCTGATATTATCCCTCCTATAAGTCCTGCTGAAGGAGTAAGGATAAAGTTTATTCCCCTTATTTCTCCATATATCATCTCCATCAAAAGCCCCATAAGAACTCCCAAAAGCCCAATCTTCAAACCTGTCTTTATAAGCACTCCCCGCTGGGTGCAATCGCGCACTCCATATATGGCAATTAGAGATTGAAGAAAGAAGTAGAGGAAATATTCAATCCTGCCCCCTCCTGTAAGTGCAATTAAGACTGAGATAATAAGGGAAAAGAATATGGCTACATTGGCTCCTTGGAATATGGATACCAGCATAGCAGATGCACCAATGGGCATGAAAAAGAAGAGGCTCCTCTTTGTAAAAAAAGGGTATCCCTTTATCATCTCTTCAGAGATGATGTTATAGATCCATACACATGCAAATACCACAAGTAGGGATAGGGAAAGGAATAGAAAGTGATTTCTGTCATCTTTAAGACATCTCTCTTCTTTTAGCATTACGTAATATAGAATAAAGAATAAGAGGATCAGAAGTAAGGACATTCCTATCACCTTTAATAGCACCTCAAATGACCTCTTAAAACCCATCTCCTTAGATAGCTTAAGCAGATCCTCTGGCCCTATCCTCTCACCTTCCCTGACTATCATCTCGCCCTTTTTCACCTTAAAATAGGAGGGCTTTACAGATTCTCTTGCCAGTTGCCTTCTCTTTTCTGTCTCACGCTGATTAAAGGTAAGATTGGGTCTTAAAAGCAACTTGCATAGGGTTAAAGTAATTGAAGTAAGTTCAGGGTCTTTTAAGATACTCTTAACACGATTTGAACTCATCCTGATCTTTTTTAATGCACTATTTAGATCGTAAAAATATGCAGGATCTTTTATCACCCTCTCTTTATTATCAGAGATATTGTGAACAACTATACCACCTTTTTTAAGTCTAATCTTAAGATCATCCATATTGTCCACCAATCCTCTCTGATATATATTATCCAATATGCCAATTATCGCGTCTTCCACCGCCTTGGGAAAGCCGGCCTTTAAGAGGGCTTCCCATATGTCATTGTTTACATCTATATCTAAGAGTTCATAAAATCTTTCCCTATATTGTGATTGAATCTCCTGTGAAAGCCCTTTTTCTTCTACAAAAGATATAAATTCCCTCCCCAGCTTAAAGGCATCTTTTAGCCTTAAAAAGATATGGGATGCGGATGGGTCCAGGTCATATACAGCTAAAACCCTATTTACAGCCTCTCTGATATGCTTTTGTGTAAGGGATTTGTCCTCAATGAGATAATCGCTGGATGCCTTTATATCTCTGTCAGCTATATCTCCAATAGAATAGGTCTTGGGCCTAAAGAGTAAGCTGGGAAAGAGACTTATTGCGATTATTATGCTAATAAGAGGAAGTATAAAAAAGTGAAGATTTCTATCCTTAAATATCCCCTTAAATGATCCTATAAATTTCCACTTGCCCGATTCAGTGCCTTCCTTAACGCTACCCCCCTTTTTTGAACGATTTCTCTCTCCCATCAACTAATCCTTTGCTTCTCTCTCTTTCCTATCGTATGCCTCAATTATCTCTTGAACCAAGGGGTGGCGCACTACATCATCTTTTGAAAAATATACAAATTTTATACCCTCAATCCCTTTCAATATATCAATTGCCTCAATCAACCCCGAAACCTTACCCTCAGGCAGATCGGTCTGGGTTATATCTCCGGTGATAACTGTCTTAGAGCTGAATCCAAGCCTTGTTAAAAACATCTTCATCTGCTCACTTGTTGCATTCTGAGCCTCATCCAGTATGATAAACGCGTCATTTAGTGTCCTTCCCCTCATAAAGGCAAGGGGGGCAACTTCAATTATGCCAGAGCTCAAAAGCCTTGCTGCCTCTTCAAAATCCATCATATCATGCAGTGCATCATGTAATGGCCTCAAATAGGGATTTACCTTTTCATAGAGATCACCTGGAAGAAATCCCAACTTTTCTCCTGCCTCTACAGCGGGTCTGGTAAGAATTACCCTCTTTACCTCTTTTTTAAGGAGCGAGGATATGGCCATTGCCATTGCAAGATATGTCTTTCCTGTGCCTGCTGGGCCAATTCCAAATACTATGTCAAATCTCCTTATACTATCAATGTAGTGTTTCTGATTTATGCTCTTGGGAGTTATGATCTTCTTAGAGGAGGTAATAAATATCTTATCTAAGAATATCTTTTTGATATCCAATGCAGGATCTCTACTAAGCATCCTGATGGCATAGTCCACATCATTCATATATAGAGGGTATCCAGCTCCTATAAGCTTAAATAGCTGATTTAAAAGGTTACGGGCTATATCTAAAGCCCATTCATCCCCTCTCAGTATCACCTGATTACCCCTTATATAGATCCGAATTCCCAACTGCTTTTCAATCAGCCTCAGATTGATATTCCTCTCCCCACAGAGAGTAGCCATATTTTTATTGTCTTCAAGCTCAAGCCTGACCTCTAAGCTCCTCTCTTTGTGGACAAGCCCCTTTTCCACTATAAATTACCTAACTAAAAATTATATTTAAAGATATTACTTTAGCCATAAGATATTTAATTTACAACCTTAAAATCAATATTAAAAGCCTCTTTACTAATAATCCAAAATTATAATACTTAATAATACATGGAGCGCAGATCCCCCCTGTCCATTATGGAGCTACTCCAAAAACATTCTATATCAGCATCAGCACCGTGTAGAATTGACATTGGTGGCACTGTGGATATAAAGGCAATGGCAATCCCTTTGGAAAGGCTGAGCCCCACTACCATAAATATAGCTCTTGGCTTAAGGACCACTGTAAGACTCTTGCCCTATAAAGATGGGATGATTAAGATAGGCTCAAAGGGATTTAAAGAGTCCATTGAATTTAGCTTAGAGGAGATATCTTTTAAAAATCCCTTTTCAATCTATCTATGTGCCATAAGGTATTTTAATTTCACAGGATTAGAGGTGGAGATCCTATCTGCCTCTCCTCCAAGATCAGGACTTGGAGGTTCAAGCTCAGCCCTTATTGCCTTGCTGGGTGCTCTCTGGAAGGTAGAAGAACAATTAGGAGGTAGTTCAACCGATAAAGAGAGGATCCTTCATCTTGCCTATCAGATTGAGGACTCTGTAATGGGAGGCTTTTGCGGTATGCAGGACCATGCAGCAGCACTATATGGGGGTATGAATCAATGGATATGGTCCTATGGAGATCCTCTATCACCTTATAGGAGAATCAGATTAATGGAAGATGCGCAAAATGAGATGAAAGGGCATATTGTAGTGGCATACAGTGGACTTAGCCATTCTTCTTCTGAGATAAACAGGGGATGGATAGAGGACTTTTTGAGCGGAAAGACAATGAAGGAGTGGATAAAGGCAAATGAGATTGTATGGAATATGGCTGATGCTCTCAAAGATAAGGACTGGAATAGGGCTTCCAGATTGCTAAGAGAGGAGGTAATGTTGAGGAGAAAGATAACTCCTGATGCCTTTACCCAGGTTACTCAGAAGATGATAGATATGGCAGAGGATGTGGGCTGTGGAGCCCGCTTTGCAGGTGCTGGAGGAGGTGGATGTGTATGGGCATTGGGAAATAGAGATGAGATTGAGATATTGAAAGAGAGGTGGAACTCTGAATTTTCAGATCTAAGGGAATTTAAGATATTAGACTCTGAGATATCCTCATCTGGCCTATCCATAGATTAGTGGAGATGACCCTGTTCTATAATTCCTTTACCTGCCTTTTTAAAGATAGGCCTAAATTCCCCAAGAAGTGCATTTGTTGCCCGCTCAACCAGCTCCACATCACGCTCTGAGATTCTGCTTAGATCAATTCTGTGCAGCTCATTTCTAAGTGTCTCAAATTGTTTTAGAAAATCTATATCTCCATAGTATCTCTTAAGGCTTTCATGCACCTCCACTAAGGTCCCTATGCATGATTCAACCCGCACCTTTAAAAGCTCCTTAGATCTCATATCACTCTTTTCCTGTCTCCACAAGAAGCTCTTTAAATACCTTATAAAACCTTTCATTTTCCTCTATTGCCTTATTTAATATAAGTTTTATCTGAGAAATATCAGCACTGTTTATTACCACATTGGCACTCATGGCAAATGCCATCATATTGTCCATGGTCTTAAATCTATCGCTGATGAGAGCCAAAAACATCTTTCTACGCACAGACATGGAAAGGGAATTAATGTATCGCAATATGGGGCTCTCTTCAATGGACTTACCGTCATACCCATCCTTTAGGATGATAATGTCAAAGTGATGAAACCTCATCTTTCCGATGGCATCTCTCTTATTAGGAGAGGTAATAAATCTGTATCCCATCTCTTCAACCACTGGCCTTATAAGATCCTCTATCTGGCCATCATCCACTAAGACCAGGGCAAGTTTTGCATCTCCTTCAAAGAATCCCAATTGACTATCTTCAGTGTATTCTTCATAGCCATACCCCTCCTCTTCCCACTCTTCCTTCTTTTCTGTAGGTTCAGGTGGAGGAGGTGCCTTTTCTTCCCTGATCTCCTCTCCAATAATTATGGGATTCCTACACTTAGGACATATGACCTTTATCTTTTTCCCCTTAGGGATCTTTTCATCCGGCACATTAAATTTAGACTCACATTGTGAACACGTTATAAGCATATTCTCTACTCCTTGCTCCTTCCATAGTCCCTGTCTATGGTAAGTCCCTCAATAGTTGTGGTCTTCTCTCCTCTCTTTGCCTTTATAGCATCTATTGCCCTTCCCATTACAGACTTTCTGGATGCATAGGCCATAGCGGTCTCTTCTGTGATAAGCCCCTTTTCATATAGCTCTGCAATACATTGATCAAAGGTCATCATACCAAATGCCCTTCCCTGTTCAATGATCTCATAAAAGGTCTTCCCCTCAGATTCTCCATTCAGTATCACATCTTTCACTCTTAAATTGGTTCCCATTATCTCAAAAGCGGCTACCCTTCCACCACCTACCTTAGGAAGCAGTCTCTGACACACGATCCATCTTATGGTATCGGCAAGTCTTATCCTTATCTGCTTTTCTTCCTCTTGGGGAAACATACCCAATATCCTGTTTATGGTCTGTCCCGCATCTACGGTATGAAGTGTGCTAAATACCAGATGCCCTGTCTCTGCAGCTGAAAGACCTATCTCCACTGTCTCCCTATCCCTCATCTCTCCAACCAGTATAACCTTAGGTGCCTGTCTGAGTGCGGCCCTAAGTCCTGAGGCAAAGGAGTCAAAATCCATTCCCAGCTCTCTCTGATTGAAGGTGGCCTTTTTCTGGGGATGGACAAATTCTACAGGATCTTCTAAGGTTATGACATGCACGGCCTTTTTCTCATTTATTTCATTTAAGACAGCAGCAAGTGAGGTGGATTTTCCGCTTCCAGTAGCGCCAGTAACAAGGATTATTCCATTTTTCTCCTCTGCCATCTTCATAAATGCCTCTGGAAGATTTAGATCCCTTATGGTGGGTATCTTGGTGGCAAGCTGCCTCATGACTATGGAATAACAGCCTTTCTGTGAGAATACATTTACTCTGAATCTTGCCTTTCCTGCCAGCTGATAGGAGCAGTCGCAGGAGCCCTCTTTAAGCAGTGTCTTTATGAGTCTTCTGTCGTTATTTATCAGATTAAGGGCAAATATCTCAGTCTGAAAAGGGGTAAGGGTGGGTATGGGAGGATTTAGCTCAACAGGTTTTAACTGCCCTGAAGATTCCACCTGAAATGGCTTTCCCACAGTGATATTTAGATCTGATACATTGTCATAGGCCTCCAGCATCCTTGAAAGTATAAGATCAATCTGTTGTTTTCTCATATCTGATCCCCTTATTTATTAATCTATACCTCTGTAAAATCAGTGGGAGGATTTTTAAGATAGGGTCTGAATCTCCCCTTATCATTTGCCTTATTGTAGGCCTCATCAGGGCTAATGATCCCTTTTTGTAGCAGATCCCATATGGCATCATCCAGAGTCTGCATCCCATACTTTTTACCTGTCTGGATCATGGATGGAATCTGAAATGTCTTTCCCTCCCTTATAAGGTTTCTGATTGCAGGAGTGGCTATCATGATCTCCAGTGCTGCCACCCTGCCTTTCCTGTCTATCCTCTTAAATAGGGCCTGTGCTATAACCGCTCTGATTCCATCTGCTAATGTGTTTCTTATCTGCTCCTGCTGATTAACAGGAAACACCTCAATGATCCTGTCCACTGTCTTAGGTGCGCTTGTGGTATGAAGGGTTCCAAACACAAGGTGACCAGTGGCCGAGGCCTCAATGGCAAGGGCAATGGTTTCCAGATCCCTCATCTCACCTACCATGATGATATCAGGATCTTCTCTAAGAGCACCCCTTAGTGCCGCTGCAAATGAGCGGGTGTGAGTGCCTACCTCTCTGTGGTTAACCACTGCCTTTTTGCTCTGATGCACAAATTCAATGGGATCTTCAATGGTAAGGATATGGTCTTTTCGGGTATTATTAGCCTCGTCAATTATAGCAGCAAGTGTGGTGCTCTTTCCACTTCCAGTTGGGCCAGTAACCAGCACCAACCCCCTTGGAAGATGAGCTAAGCGTTTGATCACAGGAGGAAGCCCCAATTGTTCACAGGTGAGGATCTCGGATGGAATCTGACGAAATACAGCGCCAACACCGTTTTTTTGAAGGAAAAAATTGGCCCTATATCTTCCAAGCCCAGGAATCTCGTAGGCAAAGTCCACATCTCCTGTCTCTTCAAATTCCTTTATCTTGGGCTCAGGAGTTATCTCATATAGCATAGCCTTAAGCTCATCATTTTCCAATACCTTATATTTTACCCTCTCCAGATCGCCCCTGATTCTTAGAACCGGTTGCTGACCAGCCACAAGATGAAGATCAGATGCACCCTGTTCATGCATGAGTTTAAAGAATGCGTCAATCTGTGCCATCTCTAACCCCTCTTTAAGGTAAATTTGTCTATTAAGATATGATTCTAAAGCTCACAATTCAAGTTTAAATTGTAAGACTGATAAGGAATACTTAATCAGTTATCATTTTTATGGAATCCTCACACTATTTAATGTAAAATAAAGAAAAATCTTATAGAGGGGATTAATATGCCTAAGAAGATATTGATAATTGATGATGACCCCGATGTTATACTCTTTTTGGAAACGATCTTGACAGATAATGGATATGAGACATATCAGGCCAATAATGGCCAGGAGGGTCTAGATATTCTTAAAGAGACAAGACCTGATCTGATCCTGCTTGACTTGATGATGCCCGTTAAAAGTGGCTTGGGATTCTTTAGAGACATAAAGAGAACAGATGAATTTAAAGATATCCCTGTAATCATGGTGACAGGGGTTGCTGGAGAGACCGGAATTGATCTTGAGCAATTTTTCAAAAGAGGGGTTAAGCAAAGAGAAGGGATGGAGCTTCGTCCTGATGGGTATATTGAAAAACCCATAGATCCAGACAGATTAATAGAGATGATAAAGGAGATAATAGGACAACCATGAAAGCTATAAATGTGGCCATAGTCTGCAGAAAGGGTATGGAAGATGAGATAATCAGATCTTCTCCCATACTTCGGGAGATGGGTCTAAATGTGGTGGCTCTGATAGGTGAAGATCTCTTAGAAGATAGAGATTCTGTTAAGATATTCAGGGATTTTAGAGAGGCACTTAATTTAGAAGGGCTCAAGCTCATAATGGATCTTAGAGGGGATAAGCACCTTTACTGCCAGATAGAAAAGCATAAGCCAGAGGGTATATATCTTATGGATTCCTCACTTTCAGATATCCTTTGGAATATACTCCTTGTAGAAAGAGATAGGCTTTTGAGCCACCTTCAGGATAGAGAAAGGCTTAATAATATCAATAGACTGCTTAGGGATACCATAAACCTGAGTCAGGGATATCTGGAAAGATTGATAGATATGGAAAGGAGGTTAGAGGCCGAGAAGAGCTATATGGATCAATTGATTCATTCGCTTCCCGAATCACTCATTGTGATTAATAGCGACTATATAATTGAAAGCGTAAATCATACCTTTTTAAAAGAATGGGGGAAAGAAAAGGGAGATATTGTTGGAAAGAGATGCCATGAGGTTATCTTTGGAAGACCCATCCCTTGCCAGGAAAGCTTTTGCCCGTTTAACTCCTTTAAGAACCTTAAAACCCATGAAATAAGATTTAAAAGAAACGGTAGAGAGATCTTCTATGAATTGCGATTTAATGTCATATTTGATGATAAAGGCAATAAGAGATATCTTCTGACCCTAAACAACATCACAAAGAGGAAAAGGATAGAAAGGGAGATAGAGAGCTCGCAGAAGAGGTATAGGAGTCTATTTGAAAATGCAAGAGATGGAATTGTGATATTTAATGGAAGGGGAGAGATAATAGATTGTAATCTTTCACTACTCAATATGCTTGGATACAGAAAGAGTGAGATATTGAGAATGCGTATGTATGAGCTTTCCTCTGGAGTGAGTCAAAAGATCTTTAAAGATCATCTAAATGATCTAAAGCCCTTACGGAGTGTAAGAGTTGAATTGGAGCTTTCAAGCAGAGACAGAGAAGGCATGCCTGTAGAGGCCAATATAAATTATATGGAGAAAGAGGATATATTCCAGGCAATTCTTAGGGATATAAGGATCAACAGGAGGCTTGAAGAGTATAGGAAGAATTATTCACAGAGGCTGGAAAGAGAGGTAGAGGAGCGCACAAAAGAGCTTATGGCAGCAAAGGAAGAGGCACTGAGACAGAAACGATATGCAGAAGGCATCATATATGGAACCCCTATTCCCATGTTTGTATTGAATAGGGATCATAAGATAACCTTTTGGAACAGGGCCTGTGAACAGCTTACAGGTTATAAGAGTGAAGAGATGATCGGGACAGATAATCATTGGATGCCCTTTTATCCACATAAAAGGCCGCTTTTAGCAGACTTGGTTATGGAAGAAGACACTGAGACCATGAAAAGGCTCTATAAAGATATGAAACTTAGAGAATCACCCTTAGTTGAGGGTGCATATGAGGCAGAATACTTTTTCCCCCATCTTGGGGATGGAGGTATATATCTCTATTTTAATGCAGCACCCATTAAAGACGAAAAGGAAAGGATCCAAGGAGCTATTGTCACTTATCAGGATCTCACTGAAAGGGTCCGTATGACTGAGGAGCTCAAAAGGAGAGAGGCATTTTCCAGAAACCTTATTCAGAATTCCATTGATGGGATTATTGCAACTGAGAGAAAGGGAAAGATTGTGATATTCAATGAATCTGCAAAAAAGATCTTGGGATACAGACCAGATGAGATAATTGGAAAGATGAGCTACAGGGATATACTAAGTAAAGAGATGGCTAAAAGAATTGTGGATGCATTCTACAGCACAGATCATGGGCCAGTGGGAAAGATAATCAATATGGAGGTGGAAATGTTAAACAGGGAAGGAGAGCCTATACCTGTAAGATTAAATGGCACATTGCTTTATCAGAGAGGTAAAGAGGCAGGAAGCGTAGTATTTATTCAGGATCTCAGAGAACTTTTAAAGCTTCAAAAGGAAAAGGAAGAGGCCAAGAGGATGGCAGCCATCGGAGAGACAGTATCTGGGCTTGCCCACTACATAAAGAATATACTAAATGGCCTAAAAGGTGGAGCATATGTGATCAATTCAGGCATGAATAAGAAGGATATGGAGCTGGTTTCCAAGGGATGGAAGATGGTGGAAAAGAATATTGATCACATCACCAATATTGTGCTTGATATGCTGATCTATTCCAGAGACAGGAAGCCACAGTATAAAAAGGTGAATCCAAATCAGCTGGTTATGGAGGTTATTAACCTCCTTAAAGACAGGGCAGAGGTATCCAATGTCCAGATCAGGTGTGAGCTCTCTGATAAGGTAAGAGAGACGATGCTGGATCCTATTGGGATACACCGATGTCTGCTAAATCTTATAAGTAATGCCATTGACGCCTGCACCTTAGAGGGGATCACAAGGGGAAAGGGTATGGTAACAATAAGGACAGAGCCAGAAAATGGCGGGGTAAGGTTTGATATAATTGATAATGGCATAGGTATGGATGAGGAGGTTCAAAAGAGACTCTTTAAGGAATTTTTTACCACAAAGGGATATAAGGGAACTGGATTGGGACTGCCTGTAACCCATAAGATTGTTAAAGAACACAATGGAAAACTTACTTTTAAAACCAGTCCTGGAAAAGGGACCACCTTTACTATGATAATACCTGAAAGGAAGGTTTAGGTGATAAAAAATCTGGCATATCTCCTTACATGATGCCCATCCAAGACATGAAATTGCCTTATCTTTTTAAGTGTTATGGGAGAAAATATTCCTATGGGCATATATATAATCTTTTTCCCAAGCCTTGAAGCAAAGCTCTGGCACCAGCCTGAAGGTGGGTCAGGAGCCACATATACCACATTTTTTTCAAGGCTATAGTCCAGGGCTGCCATCAATAGTCTTTCTGGCTTATTGCGTGCCGTATCAAAATAGGGATCTTTCCATATGTCATAGACCCTAAGAGGTGGGTATGTGAGCATAAAACCACCATAGATACACCTGCTAATTCCAGGCCCTACCATCACCTCACCTGCAGGAGTGCTATAAAATGACATGTCTGATTCCTGATCATGTTCACCAAGCCAAGTGACCTTCCAGGGAAATTTTTCCTTTCCTTCTTTGTCAGGAAGATCGGGGTCAAAGATTATCACCACTGATCCTACCTTTCCCCTGAGAGGCATCTCCTCTCTTACATATATCTCTCCCTTATACCATTTTCTAAGGGTCTCTCTGATATCCAGTCCATCTAACATTGAGGAGATAAAGGGAACTATCCTCAAATTTTCCTCTGCTCTGATCTCAAGTGCCTTTTTCTGAAGATACCTACCATATCCCTCCACTACCACATCTTCTGGAGGATATGAGCATATATGTATCCCTTTAAATCTCCTCTTCCACTCCTTCTGCTCCTCTTTGCTCCCTCTGAGCTTTTTAATGGGAACAGGGACCAACCTTCTCCTAAAGGTCTTAAGTTGCCGATGGAATCTGATCCTCTTCTGATCTAAGAATAGGTCCTCCCCTTCAAGCCTGAGCACCGGAAGCCCTGGATCATTACTCTGCCATATATAGTGACTTCCCAGTTCCCATACCTCATATGCAAAATTGTCATCAACCGCACCCCTTGAAGCAATGAGGAGTTGATAAAAATTAGGAGTAAGTGCTCCAGTGATTAGTGCATAGTTCCTTGCAAAGCGAAACAGGATCTTTAGCTGCCTTGAGCTGACCTCTTCTTTATTTTTCTTTTGATGGATCTTACTTGCCTCATCTATAAGTTGGGAATTTATTTTCAGTCTATCTGGTGCCTCCCCTTTACCCTGTCTGAAAAGCTCATATTTAACAGCCAGATAGGGCATCTCTGACATGATCTCTCTACTACTTTCTTCATGAAGATGTGCAATATCCACCCCCTTTCTGGATACCTTCCCAATAACCTGGGTCTGAGGTGAGCTCAGATTATCCAATATTCCCTTTACATGATACATGCCCCCTACCCATAGCACCCTGTGGTATCTTCTATTTAATTGCTGAAGATGATAGGCCATTGTCTTTTCCCTTAGGATATCCTGAATATCATAGAATGTCTTAGGAGCATTTTTTATATATAATCTACAGAATCTGTAATAGCCTATCTTATTGATGGCATAGGGGTCAGGTGCGGGTTCAAAGTAGAGGGGATAACCCTCGGTGTCCCTGTCAATGAAGTGAACAGGTATTTGGTTTTCAATCGCAAGCCTTATGGCCTCTATTAAGGGATCTGTGGGTTCAATCAGAAGATATATAAAAAGTCCATCCTCTTCCTGATAATGGACAACTGAAAGCAGGGGAAGTCTCTTTACTGCCTGAATTATCCTATCTTTAAGGGTAGATGGAAATTCAACAGCAATACAATCAGGACGGAAGTTTTCAAATTCTTTCCTAAGTGATATGGCAAACTCAACCTTACCATGTAACACGGGAAAAAATCGGATATTCCCCCAATGAATCGGTTCAGAGCCCTCTTCTCTATTCTTCAAACTGATACTCATCTACCACCTCACTGAAATACCGAGCTGCCTCTCTGTCCAGTATCATTGCTGCTGCCTCTTTTAGATACTCTATGCTCTTTCTGAACCGCTCTTCCTGATCCATCTTCCTCCGTTCAGTTGCCAATCTCTTTAAGGCATATCTGGCTATATTTATGCCGTCTCTTACAGAATAGGGCTCATCTGCCTCATGGGCACTCTGAAGGAAGTCCACCACATATTCCAGGATCTCATCCTCTGCAAAAGGAAGGTTGTTTTTAAGAATTAGTAGCTCTTCATCCCTTTCTGGAAAATCTATATATATCTGGGGCTGAAGTCTGGAGTGTATATATTCGGGAAGCTCAAATGTGCTTGCATCCTCATTCATGGTGGTGCAGAGCCTAAATTCTGGGTGTGCCTTTATCTTAATACCTGCAACCACCGATTCCACATATCTGCGACTATCCATAAGGGGAGCAAGGGAGGCCCAGCTCTTCTCACTCATCCTGTTTCCTTCATCAATTACAGCGATCCCCCCCTTAATCATGGCAGATACTATGGGGCTTGCCATATATTTTATCTTTCCCTGATCAGAGATTACCGGTGTAATGATCAGATCCTCTGGACGGGTGTCCATGGTGGCCTGATAGAGATACACAGGCCTTCCCAATATCCTACCTGCATGATATGCCAGAGTGGTCTTTCCCACCCCAGGTTTTCCAATGAGCCTGGGATTAAGTGGTAGATCATCCTCCCCAAGCACAAGCCATGCGGCTAATAGCTGATTTACCAGTTCTTCTCTTCCGACCCATATCATGGGGATATCATCTGGTTGGGTGAGTTGAATTTCAACTCCTTCAATTGTTACCTTCTCCATCATCAGTCTCCTTTTGAAAAAATATAATATGAGAACATTCTATTTACAAGTCCCTACATGCTGTTTCTTAAAAACCCTTAGATTCTCCAAAAGACACATGACATGCCTTCTGGTTGAACCGCTCTGCTCTTTCCTGAGTTCTTCAATTTTATCAAGGACTTCCTCTTTTTTCTCAGGTGATCTTATAAATTCCTCTATACAGAGTGCCATATCTTTAGGGTCTTTGACGATCTTTCCTATTCCTCTTTCAACCAAGATGTGAGCAATATCTGAAAAGTCTTCCATATGTTTGCCAAAGAGAACAGGCCTTCTCCAATACACGGCCTCTAAGGGATTTTGTCCCCCTAAGGGAACAAGACTGGCACCACAAAATACCACATCAGAAGCTCCATATAATCTAAATAGATCTCCAAAGGTATCCACAAGTATTATGGGATGAATCCTCTTCCTTTCCACCCCCTCTTTTAGTCTTGACCAGAGGTGAAAATTAAACCCCATATCCCTGATCTTCTGTCCTATCTCTGCCTTTCTTTGAATATGTCTGGGTGCAAGCACCAAAAGGACACGATATCTATCATATAAGATCTTAAATGCCTTCAGTATTATCTCTTCCTCTCCAGGCCTTGTACTTCCAGCAACTATTGTAAAATCGTCTTCATTTCTAAATATTGATCGCACATATTCAACTGAAGAGGTATCAACTCCATGTTTCAGAATCTGAAATTTGGCATTTCCATTTATATATGCCTTGGAACTATCTCCGCCTAAGGCCACAATTCTGTCTCTGTCCGCCCTGCCTATCATACTGAAGAGATCATATCTCTTTAAGATATGTCTTAAAAAGGGTTTAAGAAATCTGTACCTTCCGTATGATCTATCACTTATCCTTCCATTTAATAGGCTGATCATGGCCCCCCTTCTCTTTGCCTCATATACCCATATGGGCCATATCTCTGTTTCAATAAATATTATAAGCTCCGGTCTTACTCTGTTAAGTATATGAGTTATGGTGATGATATTATCCAGAGGTGAAAATATGATAGGATAGTCTTCTCCTAAGAGCTCTTTTGCCTTCTTAATTCCATGTGGGGTAGTAACACTTAGCAAAGGCACATGTTCTGGCAAACATGTCTTCAGCTCCTTTAATATAAAATATGCCACATTTACCTCCCCAATGGAAGATGCATGTATCCAGAGCTTTGGTCTCCCTTTAAGTTTAAAGATGGTATCTGATGGAATATTCCCTAATCGTTGACTCAGGGAGCCTTTAAAAGAGGGATGAAGGATGGAAAGCAAAATAATAAGAGGAAAGGAAGATAAAAATAGGCTTGATGATAAAATAAGATATATTGCATATAAGATACTTGACATGGATATGATTTCATAAAAGAAAAGAGAACATGTCAAAGATTCTTTTAAGGGAGATGTCATGCAGACTCATTCCATATCATACAGGGAATTTAAGGGATATAAGGATAGGGTGTTTCCTGTTACTCTATTTAGATACATAGAGGGATTCAGAGGGGTATGTATTGTACTTCCTGGATTGGGCTATACCTCACATATGCCACTTCTCTATTATCCCACAAGATACCTTATGGAGCTTGGATATGATATATGGAGATTTGAATATGAATATGGAAGATATGAAGACTTTTTAAATGCACCTCCCGAAGAGAAGAGGAAGTGGGCACTTGGAGATATACTTTCAGGTCTTGAGGAGCTATTTAAGTCAGAGAGATGGAAGTCGCCTCTTGTGGTGATAGGTAAGTCTTTGGGAACCAGAGTAATGGGATATCTATTTTCTCAGGATCAGCGTTTTAAAGACTCTTTGGGGATATGGCTTACCCCGGTCTTTAAAAGCAGACATCTAAGAGAGGAGTTGCGGCAGTCATTTCAGCGATCCCTCTTTGTAATTGGCACCTCAGATCCTCACTATGAAAGGGCTTATATTGAAGAGCTTTCAAAGAGAGAAGAATTTAAGGTGCTTGTCTTTGAAGAGGCAGATCATAGCTTAGAGATAGATGGGGATCTTTTAGGCTCAATAGATATGGTAAAGAGGGTTGTGGAAGAGATCAGAGAGATTATAGAGGGAGGGAGATAAGATGAAAAGAAAGATAGAGAGGGCCATATTGAGTGTTACTGATAAGAGTGGAATTGTAGAATTTGCAAAGGGACTTAAGGAATTTGGTGTGGAGATTCTATCTACTGGAGGAACTGCAAAGAGATTAAAGGATGCAGGGGTTGAGGTGGTGGAGATCTCCAAGTATACAGGATTTCCGGAGATCTTAGATGGAAGGGTTAAGAGCCTTCATCCCAAGATTCACGGTGGAATACTTGCCATAAGGGATAAAGAGGATCATATAAGGATGTTAAAGGAGCATCAGATCGTTGGGATAGACCTTATTGCAGTAAATCTCTATCAATTTGAAAAGGCTGTCTCAAGGGAAGGGATTACCTTAGAAGAGGCTGTAGAGGAGATAGATATAGGTGGCCCCACACTTATAAGAGCTGGGGCAAAGAACCATAGATTTGTAACTGTGGTAGTAGATCCTGAAGACTATCAGAGGGTCTTAGATGAGATGAAAGAGAGTGGGGGTTATACCAGTTTGAGGTTACGGTTTGAGCTTGCAAAAAAGGCATTTCAGCTTACCCATCAATATGATGGAGCCATATACAGATACCTAAATTCCTTAGGCCCTGAAGCCTTAGAAGCTAAATAGGAGTTTTCCGAATATCAGAGGACTTAGAAAATAGATTTAAAGACACAGATGCTAAGATAAAGGAGCTTGCTCAAAGGTTCAAGGATACAGACAGAAATTTAACCAGGCTTGAAAGGCTCTTTACCGGGCAGTGGGGAAAGCTGATGGAGACGATCTTTGAGGGAGGAATCACTAAGCTATTTAAAAAGAGTGAGATAGAGGTAAGCAAAGATTTCAGTAAAGCACAATGAGATTGCTTCAGCTTTTCTTATTCTTACCTAAGAATTTGACTTTTCAATAAATCCAATGATAGTATCTCCTAAAAATAGCATTTTACTTAAAAGAGGGGTTCATATATGTCTGAGCGATTGGATAGAATAGAGAAGAACATGGAAGAATTGTTTAGAGGAATAAAGGAGCTAAGGGAAGGTATAAGGGAGTTGAGAGAATCCCAGAAAGAGACCGATAGGATGATAAAGGAAAATCAGTGGGAGATTGATAAGCTAAGGGAGTTTCAGAAGGAGACAAGTGCTCAGATCAGAGAGCTTAGAGCTCAGCTTGGGGATCTGGGTTTAGTGCAGGGGGAGATAGGGGAGGAGCTATTTTACAGGAACCTTAAGAGCATGTTTAAAAAGAGGGGTATGGTGTTTAACAGGGTAAGGAGGAATCTTAGAAAGAGAAGGGATGATAGGGAATATAACATAGTGGCCACTAATGGAACACAGGTTCTGGTGGTGGAGGTAAAGAATAAACTTAGAAGAAAACACATAGATCAATTTTTAGAGGAGCGATTACCTGAATTTAA
>CBFDUE010000046.1:0-19043 GCA_965613025.1 uncultured bacterium | reverse complement strand
TGATACGGCGACCACCGAGATCTACACCTAAGCCTTCGTCGGCAGCGTCAGATGTGTATAAGAGACAGGATGAAAAGGGGGCTACTGATAGGGAAGATAAAAGAGTTAAAATAGAGTTCTTCATTGAGCTTCTGCCTTCAGAATATCTTAAAGCCATATTCTACGTGGATAGAAAAGATATAAAGGCATATCTATATACAAACTCTTTTAGACTGGAGGAGCTTTTAAAGCAAGAAGTTGTCTCTTTAATTGAGAATATGAGCAATATTGATTATAATCTTTCAGAAATTAAAATTGAGAGGTTTAAAGATATTAATCCGATTGTTGAAGAAGTCTTAAATCTATTAGAAGATGAACTTCACCTAGTTATATAGTCATGGTTGATATTTTTAGAAAAAAGGCTGTTGCACTCCGGTATGATCAAAAAAAGGAAAATGCCCCTAAGGTAGTTGCAAAAGGAAGTGGGAAAGTAGCTGAAAAGATTATTGAAATTGCAAAATCTCATGGCATCTTTATCTATGAAGATAAGGAACTTGTGGAAATACTTTCCGCCCTGGATATTCAACAAGAGATCCCTTCCCATCTCTATCAAGTTATTGCTGAGATCTTAGCCTTTGTTTACAGAATCGGGAAAAAATATACTCAGGAGCAGGAAATTTTTACCCTGAAGTAATTCCTCTATGGGTCAAAATATCCCTCAAATTCTTAGTAATATTCTCTACTTATATTTTTAATCCTCCCTATTTTTTGGCATTAATATTGCTAATAAAATAATTAAAAAATTTAGATTTTATGGGTTTGAAGTATGGGAGAGATAGAGAGTGGAGTCTTTGGAATATTAAGAAATATCTTAGAGCAAAAAGTCAATTTTGAAAACATATCTCATAATATTGCAAATATAAATACCAATGCCTTTAAAAAGGCATTGGTATACTATAGCTTTGATCCCTCAAAGAGTAAAAGTGTTATTGATCTATCTCAAGGGCCCATCTTTAAAACAGGTAATCCCCTTGATGTAGCAATTGATGGAAGAGGTTTTTTCATGATAAAGACCAAAAGGGGTATAAGGTATACAAGAGATGGAGCATTTTTAATAAATAGAGATGGGATACTTGTTACAAAGAGGGGAGATATTGTCTTGGGTCAGAATGGAGAAATAAATGTTCAGGGACAGAGGGTAGAGATCAATGATGATGGAACTGTTGTGGTTGATGGAGAGATAAGAGGAAAGATAGCTGTAATAGATTTTGAAAGGCAAGATAAGATCATAAAGGAAGGTTTTAATTATTATAGATACAGTGGTGATGAAAGGGAGATAGTAAATTCTAAAGAATTCACCCTAAGACAAGGATATCTTGAAGGCTCCAATGTGAGCCCCACTGAAGAGATGGTAAAACTCATTGAGACATTGAGGACATTTGAGTCATTACAGAATTCACTTCATATTATAGACGATTTGAATAGAAAGCTGATTAATGATCCCATCTTAATTCAATAATTAGGAGGTAGATTATGTTAAGAGGCATGTGGTCAGCTTCGTCAGGAATGGCTGCTCAACAGCTAAGGATAGATGTAATAGCCAATAATCTTGCTAACGTCAACACTCCAGGTTTTAAAAAGAGTAGGGCAGATTTTATGGATCTTATGTATCAGACCTTATATCAGCCAGGATCTACCACTAATGAAGGTGGTCAAATTCCAACAGGTATTCAGATAGGAATGGGGACAATGCCAGCCTCTATTCATAAGGAATTCAGTCAAGGGGATTTTCAACATACTGAAAACGAATTGGATCTTGCTATTGAGGGTAGAGGTTTTTTCAAAGTGTTATCTAATGGAGAGGAGCTTTATACAAGGGCAGGAAACTTTAAGTTGGATTCAGAAGGAAATATTGTAACATCGCGAGGGGATAAGCTCCAGCCAGAAATTACTATTCCACCAGATACAGTCTCTATTCACATTGATAAAAATGGTGTGGTAACAGCATTTGGCCCAGATGGTAGAGGGACAAACTTGGGAACAATTGAACTGTATACATTTCCTAATCCAGCAGGTCTTCTAAGTCTTGGGCATAATCTATATAGACCTACAGAGGCCTCAGGTGAGCCTATTGCAGGGACACCTGGCACAAATGGGATAGGGACAATAGCTCAAGGATACTTGGAGATGTCTAATGTGAATGTGGTGGAAGAGTTGGTATCAATGATCATGGCTCAAAGGGCATATGAATTAAATAGTAAAGCAATAAAAGTGGCAGATGAGATGATGCAGATGGCAAATAATATAAAAAGGTAGAGGGTGATATTATGATTAATAAGATAGTCCTTATAGGTTTAATAACATCTTTGATATTATCAATTACATTCCACTTAGTGTATGCAGCTGATACTTTCACTATAAGCATGGATCACAAAGGAGCTATTTCTAAGGACCTTTTAGAAGCTCTATTTAAAAAATATCTATGTGATCATCTTAATATGGAATCATCGGATATAGTGGTTTCAAAATTTAATGTATTTGGAAACCGCAATATCCCCAGTGGCAGACTAATAATTAAGATAATTAATGAAAAAGGTAGCGATCTTAAGGGATATGTAAAGCTTTTAGCTTATCTTATAAAAAAGGGAAAAGTTAAGAGAAAGATTCTTTTAAATGGATGGGTGGATATATTTGAAAATATAGTAGTTGCTAAAAGAAGGATAAAGAAAGGGCAGATCATAGGCAGAGATGACATATATCTATCCAAGGTAAATATTTCTCGTATTTCTGATGATTATATCAATAACCCTGAGCTTGTAGTCGGAAAGATTGCAAGACACAATATATTAAAAGGTAGATATATAAAGAGATGGATGGTTGAAATTCCACCAGTAATTAAAAAGGGCGAAAGAGTAATAATTCTTGCTGAAAACCAATTTTTTAAGATAACAGCTCCGGGTATCAGCTTAGAAGACGGCCTCTTAGGAGAAACCATAAGGGTTATTAATGAGATGAGCAGGAAAGAGATTTATGCAAGAGTCATCAGCGATTCCATTGTTAAAGTCAATTTTTAGGAGAGTGCCTATGGGTATTTTGAGAAAGATTCTAATCCTATTTACAATAGTTATCTTAAATAGTAGTTGTGGGACTAATAGATATGCTAAAGTAGAGAGTCCCCTTATATTCCCCCAATATCCTAAATATATTCCAGAAAAGAGAGCTGAGAATTCCCTTTGGTCTGAGCAGACAGGGCTATTTCTCTTTAGAGATAAAAAGGCAATAAGGGTGGGAGATGTAATTACTGTAAGAATTGTAGAAGATCCGGAAGCAGAGCTAAATGCAAATACTAAAACAGATAGAAGCTCTTCTCTTCAGGCAAAGCTAAAATTTTTGGGTTTTATGAAGGCACTTGCTGATAAGAATCCACGTTTAGCTCAGAATCCTGGTCAGGACACCCTAATAGATAGTTCCTTAGGGTTTAGTTTTGATGGAAAGGGCTCCAGTAACAGAAAAGGGCATGTAAAGGCATATATATCAGCCATTGTGATGAATGTCCTACCTAACGGAAACTTATACATAGAAGGTAGAAGGGAGATAAAGGTAAACAATGAACTTCAATATATCACCATATCGGGAATAGTAAGGCCTGAAGATATTGGCCCTGATAATGAGGTGTCCTCTGTTTATGTTGCAAATGCAAGGATAACATACTCTGGTATTGGACCCCTATCTGATAAACAGAAACCAGGATGGATGGGGAGGGTTTTAGATCATGTATGGCCTTTTTAGATATCTAATCGTCCTCTCTTTTGTAATGCTACTTTCTATAAATAAGGGCTATTGTGCCAGAATAAAAGATATATCATCTATAAAGGGTGTAAGACCTAACCAGATAATAGGATATGGTCTGGTGGTGGGATTAAACGGAACTGGAGATCAATCAGGAACTATCTTCACTATTCAGAGTCTATCAAATATGTTAAGGAATATGGGCATATATGTTGATCCAAATGATATAAAGGTAAAAAATGTTGCTGCTGTTATTGTAAGTGCCTTCCTACCCCCCTTTGCAAAAGTAGGGCAAAAGATTGATGTAACTGTTTCATCCATTGGGGATGCAAAAAGTCTTCAAGGAGGAACTTTGCTATTAACTCCATTGAGAGGTGTGGATGGAAAAGTATATGCAATAGCACAGGGGCCTCTTTCAGTAGGGGGATTCAGTGTAAGTGGAGCAGCGGGAGGTGGAGTTGTTAAAAATCATCCTACTGTTGCAAGGATAAGTGGAGGGGCAACAGTGGAGAGGGAAATACCACTTAATTTTGGAGGTAAAAAAGAACTTACAATACTCTTAAATCATCCTGATTTTGTAACTGCAAAGAGGATGGCAGATGCAATAAATCAGGAGTATAATCTGGATATTGCAAAGGCTATTGACTCTGCCACTGTCAGTGTAAAGATACCTGATGAATTTCATCGTGATTTGGTCTCTTTTGTATCCAGACTGGAAAGGATAGATATTCAACCAGATACAGTTGCAAAGGTGGTGGTAAATGAAAAGACAGGAACGGTGGTAATAGGGGAAAATGTAAAGATATCACAAGTTGCCATATCTCATGGTAATCTAAATATTGAAGTTAAAGAAAGGAGAAATGTATCCCAGCCTTCTCCTTTTGCTCCAGGCGCTCCTCAAGGTGGAGGCACATTTCAGAGTCAGGATAATGTGTTAATGGCTCCTGGTGGACAGACGGTGGTAACCCCTCAGACAGATATTACTGTTAAGGAAGAAAAGAAAAAACTGATGATATTGCCTAAGAGCGCCAACATCGGAGCTCTTGTAAGGGCACTAAATGCAATTGGCGTTACTCCCAGAGATCTTATAACCATACTTGAGACCCTTAAAGCAGCAGGTGCTCTGCAGGCAGAGATTGTTATAATGTAAAAGAGGAGGAGCAAAATGATTAAGGCCATTTCAAAATTAGATAATCCTTTGATAAAAGATATGGGTTTGAAGACTAACAAAGATCTAAAAGAGGTATGTAAAGAATTTGAGGCATTATTTATAAAAGAGCTATTAAATCAAGAAAAAGATAAGGAAGATTACTCTTTTTTTGGAAATGAAAGCGGAAGTGATATGATAAGATATCTATTTAATGAAAGGATATCCATTTTGATATCAAGATCCAGAGGCATGGGTATTGGAGAACTTCTGTATAAGAGTTTAAATAGATAAGGAGTTTTAAGATGATGGAAGAGGCAATGGATTTTAAAGATCTCTTAGATAAAAAATATAAATTATACTTGGAACTTTACGATATATTAAAGGAAGAGAGAGATGCTCTTATAAAAGTAGATATTGACAGGTTATTTAATCTGTCTGATAGAAAACAGAATGTCTGTTCAAGTATTGAACAGATAGAAGATGATATTAGGAGATCTAAACAGGATTATTGTATAGATACAGAATTTGAAAATGTCTTAATAAAAGAGAGATTGGATAAGATTAATGCTGTTCGCATTGATATTGATATCCTGAGAAAAGAGAATTCCAAATTAATCACAGATATATTGGAATTTATTGATAATATCATATCTATACTGTGTGTTGGAGGAGATAAGGAGATCATATATGATAGAAATTGTAATATGGTAAAGAGGGTGGTCTAAGGTATGTCAGGAGTAAGCCTTGCATTAAGCATTGCAAAAAGTTCCCTTTTTTCAAGCAGTTATGGCCTTAATGTAACTGCTCATAATCTTTCCAATGTAAATAATCCAAATTATTCAAGGCAGATGCCCGTATTTGAGGCAATTGATCCAGCTCCTTTTGCAGGGAATTTCTTAGGAAGGGGAGTTAATGTAAAGGAGATAAGGAGGATAAAAGATCAGTTTATTGAAAAGAGACTGATGGAGCAGCAATCCAATATGTATTCACTTGAAGAGATGGAAAATTATATGAAGATCTTAGAGGGAATATTTAATGAGACATCTGAAAATAGTATCAGCTCCATGATGTCCACATTTTTTACTCTCTGGCAGGATATAGCCAATAATCCATCTGGAGCATCTGAACGCATAGCCATATATGAACATGGTATATTGATGTGCGAGCAGTTTAAATCTATAAAGGATGATCTTGTTTGGCTTCAGGATAATCTCACCTCTGCCATCAAATCAGGTATAGAGAAGATTAATGAACTTACAGAAAATATTTCACATTTAAATTCTCAGATAGTGAGTTATAAGAGCAGTTATTCTGCAAATGATTTAAAAGATAAGAGAGATGCGCTCATATCAGAACTCTCTAACTATATTAATATAAAAGTATTTGAACATGAAAACGGTTCAGTGACAATCATAACCTCCAGAGGTTGTCCATTAGTTCAGGGGACCGGTCACTATAATCTTACTCTTTATGGTGAAAGTGGTGATAGGATTGGTTGGGAAGGTTCTGGTGATCAAGAGGTTGATATTACAGACTATATAACAAAAGGTAAGATGGCCGGATGGCTTGAGATGAGAGACGAGATACTGGAAAAATATAAAAGGGACTTAGATTCTCTTGTCAAAGAACTGATCTGGCATGTAAATAGACAACACAGTCAAGGGGTAGGGATTGAAACCTTTACAGAGGTTAAAGGCACTTATGCTGTCTCATCTGAAGATACGCCCTTAGGTTCAGAGGGTTCTTCACTGCCATATTATGATAAGATAACTGATGGCTCTCTTTCCATGTGGATATATGATCAAAATGGGAATATGGTAGGAGGTGGCTCTTTAACATTTAATATTGATACCTCTTCAACCACTCTTAATGACCTTATAGATGATATGAATTCCCAGATCTCTTCCATTGGTGCAGATATAAATGTAGGTATTGAAGATGGATATCTGAAGATAGTTTCAGAAAATGGGTATAACTTTGGATTTTCAGATGACTCAAGTTATGTCTTAGCTGCTTTGGGGATAAACACCTTTTTTAATGGATCAAGTGCAGGTGATATATCTATAAATGGAAATATAGGAAAGAATAAGAGCCTAATTGCCGCATCTAAGATTGATTCAGATGGAAATATATACCCAGGAGACAATAGTAATGCCATAGAGCTTTCTGAATTAAAGAATCAGGATATAGAGATTTCCCAGTGGAATTGTGATAGAATAGAGGGTGTCACTGAAGGAACCGTCCTTTCCACATTGGAAGAATATTACCATTCTTTGATATCTTCTATTGGTATAGTTTCAAAGAGCATAAAGAATGGAAGAGAGTTTAATGAGGTCCTGGTAAATAAGCTTACTGAAATTAGGGATAGTATCTCAGGTGTTTCAATAGATGAGGAGATGACAACCCTTCTACAATATCAACAGTCCTATACAGCGGCTGCAAAACTCATATCCATAACAGATGAGATGTTAGAGACCCTTATGAGTATAAGATAGAGGAGTGATTAGATGAGAGTAGCCTATAGAACCATTTATCAGATGATTAAATACAATATCTCACATATTACTGAAAAGATGCAAAAGTTAAATACGGTGGTTGCTTCTGGAAAGAGGATAAATGATCTCTCTGACGATCCTGTAGGATTGTCTAAGAGTTTACATCTAAAGAGTAAATTAGATGAAATGGATCAGATAAAGAGGAATTTATCATTTGGAAAGTCCTGGCTGAGTGCAGCAGAAACCGCCCTAAATAATGTCCAAGAGCTACTTACTGAGGCAAAAGGTATAGCCATTGAAATGAGTAACTCTACAGTTGGACAGGAGGAGCAAAGATCTGCTGCTAAAGTAGTAGATAATATCTTAAAGGAGATTATTGTATTAGCCAATTCAAATGTTAATGGAAGATATATATTCTCTGGGCAGAATACAGATACAGCCCCTTTTGATGAAGATGGAAATTATAGGGGTAATAATAGTGGCTTTACAATCAGTGCCGGAAAAGACATAACTATACAGATAGGATATAATGGGCAGGAGGTCTTTGGAACCATCTTTAATACCTTAAAGGATTTTAGAGATTCCCTTGAAAATAATGATATTGATGGCATTCAGCAGGCTATAGGAGATCTTAATAATGAATTTGATAATATATCAAAGTGGATCTCAGATGTTGGAGCAAAGACCCTTAGGATTGAAACAAAGGAAAATATCTTGGATGATTTAGAGCTTACAGATAAGGAGATGGTGTCTGAATTGGAAGATGCAGATATAGCAGAAGCGGTTATTGATCTTGAAAATATACAATTAGCCTATAAGGCTGCCCTTGCCTCATCGTCCAAGATTATGAAATTGACCCTATTGGATTACATAAAATAGACAGATATCTTGGCCAGGGAAGGCATATGTTAGTTTTGACCAGGAAGGTGGGCGAAAAGATACATATTGGAGATCATATCTCTATAAGAGTTATAGAGATAAAAGGCTCCCAGGTTAAGATAGGTATTGATGCTCCAAAGGAGATTCCTATATTAAGAGAGGAGTTATATGAAAGGGTTAGATCTGAAAACTTTGATGCATTAAATGTTAGCAGGAAAGATCTTGATAGTGTATATAATAGTCTTATTAAAAAGGAGTGATTGAGATTTGAAGATTGAAACAACCAGATTTGGCCAAATAGATATTGACGAAAAAAAGATTATACATATGCCTTTTGGGATACCTGGATTCCCTGAAAGAAAGGATTTTGTAATGTTAAGACATAAAGAAGATTCCCCATTTTATTGGTATCAATCTGTGGATGAGCCATCTCTTGCATTTGTCATCACCAACCCTTATATATTTTTCCCCGATTATAATATTGATCTCAATGGTATTATCAAAGAGATGAAATGGAATTCTCTTAATAGAGAGAATATAGAGGTATATGTTATCGTTAATATCCCCAAAGGAAGACCTAAGGATATGACCGTAAACCTTATGGGTCCACTTATTATTAATACTGAAAAAAGAGAGGCTATCCAGGCAATCTTAGTCAATACCCCCTATTCCCATAGGCATCCTGTATTTAAAGATTCAAAAGATTGATTTATGAAGGATCTGAAAGGCTCCTTTAATGAGCTGTTAAAAGAAGGAATATCTGTTGGAGTTTTTCCAGGGTGTGTATTATTAGTAGCAAAAGCAGATCATATCCTGTTTTGGGGAGCAAAAGGTTTTTCTACCCTTATACCCAGACCTCAACCGATGCATAGAGATACCATCTTTGATCTTGCTTCCCTCACTAAACCCATAGTCACTACATTATGTATTATGAAACTATATGAGAAAGATATAATTGACCTTGACTCACCTATATCCAAATACATTTCCAAATATAGGCTTTATGATAAAAAGAAGATAACCATAAGATCATTATTAAATCACTGCTCCGGCATTGATAGCTGGTATCCTTTTTATAAGATACTCGGGGGATTTACATTAAAGATCAGAAAGCCTCTCCTAAGAAGATGGATACTTTACAGGCCTCTCAAGTATTCCCCAATGTGTTCCTTTCTATACAGTGATATAGGTTTTATTCTTTTAGAATGGATTATAGAAGAGGTAACCAATAAGACATTAGATAGACTATTTTTAGAATATGTGATAGCGCCTTTAAAACTGAAAGACACTTATATATATAATATGAAAAATAATAGAGATCTAAATACAATTGCTGCAACTGAAATCTGCACTTGGAGAAACAGGCTTATACATGGTCAAACTCATGATGAAAATGCATTCTCTGTAGGAGGATATTCTGGACATGCAGGCCTATTTAGCAATGCATTCGATATATTTAAGATACTGAATGCCTTATTATGCTCATACAATGGGAAAAGGGATAATCTATTTAAAAGGGATTTAGTTAATGAATTTTTTACAAGGCAAGAGATAATATTAGATAATACTTGGGCATTGGGCTTTGATACACCATCCTCTGTAAATTCCTCTGCAGGTAAATTTTTTTCACGCTATTCGGTAGGACACCTGGGATATACGGGGGTATCTTTTTGGATGGATCTTAAAAGGGAGATCATAATAATATTCTTTACAAATAGGATTCACCCAAGTAGGAATAATATTAAAATTAGATATTTTAGACCATATCTGCATGACAAGATAATGCAGCTTTTACTTTAAGGAGAAGATATGACAGAGATAAAGAGCACTCTGGATCTCATTTTAGAAAAGATGAAGAGTTTTGAAATAAGTAAAGATGAAAGGGATATGATAAAAAAGAGAGATATAAGGGGAAAGATTAGTCGTCTTTTAAAAAGATGCTTAAATAACGATTTAAAATTAGAGAGATTTAAAGAGGAACTTCACGGTATTGATGGTGTTTCTTATGAGCAAGTAAAAGAGATATTAAAGGAGGAGATAATCCAAAATTTTGATATAAGAGGTAAGAACCTGATTATCATAGATATCCTGAAAGAGATCTTAAATATAGATATATCCTCCATATTAGATGAGCTAAATTTAGAGCTTAAAGAAAAAGAGAGACAATTAATTAAGGAAAGACTGGACGAGCTAAAGGATAAAGAGATTTATGGATCAGCCTTAATACCTAATATAGAAGAAGATCCTAAATGGTTAAGATTTCTGAAACAAAAAGAAGAGGAGATTCATCATAGATTAAAAGAGATCTTGAATATTACAGATAAGGAAACCAGAGATTTCTAACTTCATTTAGGTTATTGAGGATATTATATCTGCCTGAAATGATATCCCCATGACCAGGTAGAAGATATTCTACCTCCAATTCAGATAATCTATTTATGCTTTTTTTCAATAATTCAGGATCTCCTCCAGGAAGATCGGTTCTGCCAATACCTCTGTAAAATACAAGATCACCAGTAAAAAGCACTCCATAATCTTTCATATAGATGCAGATAGAGCCTGGAGAGTGGCCTGGGGTATGAATTATTGTAAATTTATCTCCGCCTACAAACAGCTCTCCCTCTTGAAGTAATATGGGGATATATACCTCATCTAAGCCCACGATATTTCTATACTGGGGATTAATATCAGTTAAAAATTTTATCTCATCCCTATGAATTGATATCAATTTATCTTTGAAATGCTTAATTCCTTCCATATGGTCTGGATGGGCATGGGTGATAATAACCATATCAATATCATCTATGGATCGGCCAATGTCTTTTAGCCCTTCCTTTACATGGCCAAAGAGATGATAGTGCCCAGGATCTATAATAACCTTCTTTCTTCCATCTATAAAATAGGTGTTACAATTATTTATAGTAGGATTATTCCAAATAAATGCATAGATGTTATCTGTAATTTTTATCATATGGGTGATGATTCCAAGATATCTTGAAGAGAAGTCTTTTTAAATACCTCTCTTATCTTGTAATATGCCTTACTCCAAATGGGACGGACCACACATCTATCTGAAAATTCACACACCTTATCATCTTTTAAACAGTCCACAAGAAAGTATTTTGACTCTAAAAGTTCCAGTATTTCCCAGATACTTATTGATCCAGGAGGCCTTGTTAACATATGCCCCCCTTTAGGCCCCCTTACACTCTTTACAAGCCTGGCTTTTTTTAAAGGTATAATTAATTGTTCAAGATATTTAATGGGGATATTTTGGGTCTTTGAGATAAAAGACATACTAATAGGACCTTTTCCATAATTTCTTGCAAGCTCTAACATCAGCCTTGTTCCATATCGTCCTCTTGTAGATAACCTCATCTTTTAGTATATTTATCTCCACACAGCTATTTCAATTATACTATAACTTATAATATATTACTGAAATATAATTTATGTCAACACTAAAAATAAGGAGTAGAAAATGGGATGTATGAATAATAAAGAAGAGGGATTTAAGAGACAATGTGGCATCTTAAAGATTCCTACAGAAGAAGAGCTGGAGGCACTTAATATGCTAAGAAAGATTAAAAAGGAGGTAAGGTGGCTAAGGGATGAGAAAGAAAAGATATTAAGATCTAAAGATAGTGATAACTCATATATAGATGAGCTGGAAAAGAGGTTGGCTCAATTAAAAGAATTTTGGAAAATCTGGGAAAAGAAAAGGGAGGAGGCAATTAAAAAGAGAATGATAATGTTAGGACATATAGAAGGATAGTTCTTTTATGAAAATTTGTCTTGGATGCTCAGACCCTATTGACCCAGGCAAGATTTAATCACTATAATGCCCTATATGAGTTTAATCTTGCCAAGGCCAGGTTCTTACGGGCAATTGGTAAGTATTGATAGATTTAAGAATTTTTTATTTTGGAGTCTGATATGAAAAGAAAGATAATATGGATCCTGCTTTTATTCCTATCTTTTAATTGCATTACTATCCATGCCACTGATAATGATGAGCAGCTATATAAGAGTTTAGAGATATTTTCAGAGGTATTAAGATATATAGAAAAAAATTATGTAACTCCTCAGGACCCCCATAAGCTGATTCAGAATGCCATTAAAGGAATGGTTAAAGAATTAGATCCCCATTCTTCATATCTTACCAAAGAGGAGCATGAAGAACTACTTATAGAAACTAAAGGCTCTTTTACGGGAATAGGAATTGAAATAACCATAAGGGATAATGTATTGACGGTTGTATCACCCATTGAAGGAACCCCGGCCTATAAGGCAGGTCTTAAGGCAGGAGATAGGATAATTAAGATAGATGGTGTATCAACCCATGATATGACCCTTATGGATGCAGTAAAGAGGATAAGAGGGCCAAAGGGAACTAAGGTAAGACTTACAATAATAAGAAAAGATGAAGAAAAGCCACTGGAATTTGAAATAAAAAGGGATGTGATCCCTTTAAAAAGTGTATGGGCCCATCCAATTACTAAGGAGATAGGATATATCAGGATATCCAGCTTTCAGGGGTCCACCTACAAAGATCTTAAAAGAGAGCTTGCAAAATTAAAGCAGAATGGAGACCTAAAAGGATTAATTTTAGATCTCAGGAATAATCCAGGGGGACTCTTGTCACAGGCTGTGAAGGTGGCAGACATGTTCCTGAGTTCAGGGACAATTGTATTAACCAAGGGTAGGAGAGATTCTGATAAGATGGAGTTTAAGGCACATAGTGAAAAGGATGATATCAGTCAGCATCTTATAATATTAGTAAATGAGGGAAGTGCCAGTGCATCTGAAATTGTTGCAGGAGCACTCAAAGATAATCATAGGGCCATAATACTTGGAACTAAGACCTTTGGAAAAGGCACTGTTCAGACTATCCTTCCCCTATCTGATGGATCAGGGCTAAGGCTTACCACTGCAATGTATTATACACCTTCAGGGAGGTCAATCCAACTAACAGGTATTGAGCCAGATATTACTGTGGAATTAATTAACCCTGCCAAAAAGGAAGGAAAAAGTAAGAAGAGATTTAGAGAAAAAGACCTGCAAGAGCACTTTATAAAAGATAAGAGATCCAAGGACATAAGTGAAAAGTCCCAATATTATGATAAAAAAGCAGAAGATATGATTAAAAGAGATAATCAGATAAGATATGCATTTGAGCTCTTGAGATCCTGGGATCTTTTTCAAAGATAAAAAAGTTTTTAAATGGAGAGGTGATAATGAATATTCCTTTATTAGATCTAAGGAGACAATACCAAGATATCAAAGAGGAGATATTGAAGGTCATAGCTGAGGTATGTGAAAGCCAAAGATTCATTTTAGGACCTAATGTGGAAAGGCTGGAAAGAGAGATTGCCACTTATTGTAATTCCAGATATGCAGTTGGAGTCTCTTCAGGGACAGATGCATTACTTATTACTTTTATGTGTGAGGGGATTGGAAGGAATGATCTGGTTATAACATCTCCTTATACCTTTTTTGCAACTGTTGGATCCATAATAAGGGTTGGAGCTAATCCCATATTTGTGGATATAGATCCTCATACTTATAATATAGACCCCTATCTCATTGAATCAAAGATTAAAGAGATTAATAACGGACCCAATAGAGGAAAGATTAAGGCGATTGTCCCGATCCACCTCTTTGGACAATGCGCTGAGATGGATCATATTATAGATATAGCAAAGAGATATGGATTAATAGTTATTGAAGATGCAGCTCAGGCCTTGGGGGCAGAATACAGATCTAAAGATGGAGAAATTCAAAAGGCTGGCTCTATGGGGGATTATGGCTGTTTTTCATTCTTTCCATCCAAAAATTTGGGGGGATTTGGAGATGGAGGTATAGTCACCACCAATGATCAACATAGATATGAACTCCTCAAGATATTGAGGGTTCATGGGGCAAAGCCCAAATATTTTCATAAGATTGTAGGTGGAAATTTTAGACTGGATGAGATCCAAGCCGCTATACTGCTGGTAAAACTCAGGTATCTTGACAAATGGATAGATAAGAGAATAGAAAATGCTTCAATTTACCGAAAACTCATAGAAAAGGAAGGCTTAGAGGAATTTATTGACACTCCTTATGAGAATTCTCATAGACATACCTATAATCAATTTATAATAAGGCTAAAGGATCCAAATAAAAGAGATCCACTTAGGAAATTTTTAAGTGAAAATGGGATTGGTACCGAAATTTATTATCCCCTTCCCCTTCATCTTCAGGACTGCCTGAGCTACCTCAACTACAAAGAGGATGATTTCCCTGTATCACTTAAGGCATCCAAGAGTACCCTGGCATTACCTATATACCCGGAGCTCAGGCCAGAAGAGATTGAATATATTGTATCTTTGATAAATAGATTTTTTAAATCATAATTGGACTTGACATGAGAAATTTTATCACTTAAACTATTTAAAAATTTTTCACAATAAAGGTTGACAGTCCAATAAATTTAATTAATATAAATAATCAGCATTGGTTCTTTGAAAACTAAATAGTGGCGCCCTTGAATATAACTTTTGACGGAGAGTTTGATCCTGGCTCAGAACGAACGCTGGCGGCGTGCCTAACACATGCAAGTCGAACGAGAAACTCCGCCTTCGGGTGGAGGAGTAAAGTGGCGCACGGGTGAGTAACACGTGGGTAACCTGCCCTTGAATCTGGGATAACCTCGCGAAAGCGGGGCTAATACCGGATAATGTCCTTGAGACTCCGGTCTCAGGGATGAAAGGTGACCTCTCCATGGAAGTTGCCGTTCAAGGAGGGGCCCGCGGCCTATTAGCTTGTTGGTGGGGTAATGGCCTACCAAGGCTATGATGGGTAGCTGGTCTGAGAGGATGATCAGCCACACTGGCACTGAAACACGGGCCAGACTCCTACGGGAGGCAGCAGTGAGGAATATTGCGCAATGGGGGAAACCCTGACGCAGCAACGCCGTGTGAGCGAAGAAGGCCTTCGGGTCGTAAAGCTCTGTCAGGTGGGAAAAAAGTCCTATGGTTAATAGCCATAGGATCTGATGGTACCACCAGAGGAAGCACCGGCTAACTCCGTGCCAGCAGCCGCGGTAATACGGAGGGTGCAAGCGTTGTTCGGAATCACTGGGCGTAAAGCGTGTGTAGGCGGTCTGGCAAGTCAGATGTGAAAGCCTCCTGCTCAACAGGAGAAGTGCATCTGATACTGCCAGGCTGGAGTATGGGAGAGGAGAGCGGAATTCCCGGTGTAGAGGTGAAATTCGTAGATATCGGGAGGAACACCGGTGGCGAAGGCGGCTCTCTGGCCCAATACTGACGCTGAGACACGAAAGCGTGGGGAGCAAACAGGATTAGAGACCCTGGTAGTCCACGCCGTAAACGGTGAGAACTAGGTGTGGTGGGGGTTAAACCCTGCCGTGCCGAAGCTAACGCGTTAAGTTCTCCGCCTGGGGACTACGGCCGCAAGGCTAAAACTCAAAGGAATTGACGGGGGCCCGCACAAGCGGTGGAGCATGTGGTTTAATTCGACGCAACGCGAAGAACCTTACCTGGGCTTGACATCCCCTGACAGCCCTGGAAACAGGGTCTTCCTGGCTTTGCTGGGACAGGGTGACAGGTGCTGCATGGCTGTCGTCAGCTCGTGCCGTGAGGTGTTGGGTTAAGTCCCGCAACGAGCGCAACCCCTGCCCTTAGTTGCCAGTATTAAGTTAGGCACTCTAAGGGGACTGCCTGGGTTAACCAGGAGGAAGGTGGGGACGACGTCAAGTCATCATGGCCTTTATGCCCAGGGCTACACACGTGCTACAATGGGCGGTACAAAGGGTTGCGACACCGCGAGGTGAAGCTAATCCCAAAAAGCCGCCCCCAGTTCGGATTGGAGTCTGCAACTCGACTCCATGAAGGCGGAATCGCTAGTAATCGTGGATCAGCATGCCACGGTGAATACGTTCCCGGGCCTTGTACACACCGCCCGTCACACCACGAAAGTCAGCTGTACCAGAAGTTGCTGGGCTAACCAGGCACTCAACTTGACCAGCAGTCCTATAAAGTTTGCTGAACTTTATTTCTATTAGAGAGGGTCAGGGCAGGCAGGAGGACTGAGGTCAAGTTGAGTGCCTGGAGGCAGGCACCGAAGGTATGGCTGATAATTGGGGTGAAGTCGTAACAAGGTAGCCGTAGGGGAACCTGCGGCTGGATCACCTCCTTTCTAAGGAGAAAAACTCTAATCTGATAATTCAAGGGTTGCCACTATTTAGTTATATATTTTGTGGGCCTATAGCTCAGCTTAGGTTAGAGCGCACGCCTGATAAGCGTGAGGTCGTTGGTTCAATTCCAACTAGGCCCACCAGAGAGGATATAAGTGGGGGTGTAGCTCAGCTGGGAGAGCACCTGCTTTGCACGCAGGAGGTCATCGGTTCGAGCCCGATCACCTCCACTAATTATCTTTAGTTCTTTGAAAATTAAATACAGGTGAGCCCTTATGAGCGTCCTTAGGTGTGGTCAAGCTACTAAGGGCAGACGGTGGATGCCTTGGCACCGACTAGCGATGAAGGACGTGGCTAGCTGCGATAAGCCTCGGGGAGCCGCTAAGCAGGCAATGATCCGGGGATCTCCGAATGGGGAAACCCGCACAGGGTAATACCTGTGCATCTACCACTGAATACATAGGTGGTAGAGGCGAACGAGGGGAACTGAAACATCTTAGTACCCTCAGGAAAAGAAAGCAAAAGCGATTCCCTCAGTAGCGGCGAGCGAAAGGGGAGTAGCCCAAACCGAACATATGTAAAAGCCTGCAAGCGTTGTATGTTCGGGGTTGTGGGGCCTTAGCGGAGGTGGTTGCAGACACCTCGGCAAGTTACAAATTCAATAGATAGCCGAACAGCCTGGAAAGGCTGGCCATAGAAGGTGATAGCCCTGTAGGCGAAATCTATTGAACTTGCTGGCTAAGGTTCCCGAGTACCGCGGGACACGTGGAATCCTGCGGGAAGCTGGGAGGACCATCTCCCAAGGCTAAATATACGTCGGTGACCGATAGTGGACCAGTACCGTGAGGGAAAGGTGAAAAGAACCCCGGGAGGGGAGTGAAATAGAACCTGAAACCGTCTGTCTACAAGCAGTGGGAGAACCATTGGTATTTAAAAGGAATTTTCCTTTTAATACCAGGTTCAACCGCGTACCTTTTGCATAATGGGTCAGCGAGTTACCCTATGTTGCGAGGTTAAGCCGTCAGGTGGAGCCGTAGCGAAAGCGAGTCTTAAAAGGGCGTAAGTAACATGGGGTAGACCCGAAGCCAGGTGATCTATCCATGGCCAGGGTGAAATCCCGGTAATACGGGATGGAGGCCCGAACCGCAGAAGGTTGAAAACTTCCCGGATGAGCTGTGGATAGGAGTGAAAGGCTAATCAAACCTGGAGATAGCTGGTTCTCCCCGAAATATATTGAGGTATAGCCTCACAATTGGGTGACGGGGGTAGAGTACTGGATGGGCTAGGGGCCCCAAAAGGCTACCAAACCCAACCAAACTCCGAATACCGTCAGCCTATATTGTGGGAGTCAGACTGCGGGAGATAAGTTCCGTGGTCGAGAGGGAAAGAGCCCAGACCGCCAGCTAAGGTCCCAAAATATGTGCTAAGTGGAGAAGGATGTGGAACCGCTAAGACAGCCAGGAGGTTGGCTTAGAAGCAGCCATCCTTTAAAGAAAGCGTAACAGCTCACTGGTCGAGCGGTTCTGCGCCGAAAATATAACGGGGCTTAAGCACATTACCGAAGCTGCGGCCCGGCACCTACTTTAAATTATGAGGGATATCATGTATTATGTGTATTTATTAGTAAATGAGAATGGAAAAATTTATATAGGTTATACTTCTGATTTAAAGAGAAGAATGAGAGAGCACAATTGCTCTAAAAGCGGTTTTACAAAAGGAAGGAGATGGAAATTAGTTTATTATGAGGCATATTTAAGTAAAAAAGATGCTATTCGTCGGGAAAAGAGATTAAAGGATGGGCGTGCAAGGCGTCAGTTGATAGAAAGGATTAGTAATAGTAAATCTCTCGTGATTTAAAGTAGGTGCCGGGGGTAGGGGAGCGTTCCATTCGGGCTGAAGCCAGACCGTAAGGACTGGTGGACTGGATGGAAGTGAATATGCTGACATGAGTAGCGATAAAGTGGGTGAGAAACCCACTCGCCGTAAGCCTAAGGTTTCCTGAGTAAAGCTAATCTGCTCAGGGTTAGTCGGCCCCTAAGCCGAGGCCGAAAGGCGTAGGTGATGGGAAGCAGGTTAATATTCCTGCACCACCAGATTGGCGTTATGAGTGATGGGGGGACGCAGAAGGGTAGGCCAGCCTCGTGATGGAATACGGGGTTCAAGCCTGTAGGTGGAGGAGATAGGCAAATCCGTCTCCTCATTAACACCGAGAGGTGATGAGGTGCCTATTTTGGGCGGAACTGGCTGATCCCACGCTGCCAAGAAAAGCCTCTAACCAGTCAATCTGGTGACCGTACCGCAAACCGACACAGGTAGGCGGGGTGAGAAACCTAAGGCGCTCGAGAGAACCCTGGTCAAGGAACTCGGCAAAATGGCACCGTAACTTCGGGAGAAGGTGTGCCCCTGTGTAGGTGAAGTCCCTTGCGGATGGAGCCGAAGGGGGTCGCAGTGAAGAGGGGGAGGCGACTGTTTACTAAAAACACCTGTCTCTTATACACATCTGACGCTGCCGACGAAGGCTTAGGTGTAGATCTCGGTGGTCGCCGTATCA
>CBFDUE010000045.1:0-20143 GCA_965613025.1 uncultured bacterium | reverse complement strand
GAGATCATGCCTAGTCTCGTGGGCTCGGAGATGTGTATAAGAGACAGTAGATGTACAGTCTGAATATCAGTAAATTTTTAACTACTAATTGTCAAACTTAGGGAAAAGATAAGAATTTTTCAAGCCAAAGATATGTTTTTCTCCCAGAATTTCTGTCAGGATGCCGAACCCTGTATAAATCGCCTGTCCAGATCTTCATACGGCCATTATCACAGTATATTCCAAAGAGTGGAAAAACCCTGTCCAGAAAATACTCAATATAATTCCTGAGATAATTTTCATTTCTTTGTGGGCTGTTTTTCTCCACACCAGCCTCCGGTGTTTCTCTTTCATCAAGAAATTCAGATATTTTCTTTCTGAAAAAAATTGTAAAGTTTTCCAGCAGATAAACGGCTGATTTCTACCTCCTTTGAAACCTGCTCTGTATTTACTTCCAGCTCAAACATTTTTAAAACCATTAAAAACTTCTGTGGTTCAATTCTGAATTTTTCAAAAACAGTTCCCCTGTATGGAGACCACTCCCTCTTGCACCTATAACACTTACACCTCCCCCTCCTTACTCTTCTCACATTTTCCTTTCCGCAGTAAATGTACCTGTCAAACCTCTTGATCACTCCTTTTGAAATAACAAATTCCTCCGAACTTTCCCTGTCTGATACCCATCTACAAAAAGATTCAAAGCCCATATCCTGCTCCGGAAGTATCTTTAAAGAGATAGGTGGCGGATAATTTACATTGGCCATAAATTACCTGCATTTTGCAGGCAATTTTTTGGTCGCATTTTACCGCATTTTTCCGTTTTGGGAAATTTAGGGGAGGTAAGCCAAGGTGTGGAAAAGAGGCAAAAATTAATGCGAGAGGCGGGATTTGAACCCGCACGGGTAAAGTGTCCCACTGGATCCTAAGTCCAGCGCGTCTGCCAGTTCCGCCACTCTCGCAATTAATTATTTTTTTAATATTTTTTTAAAATCTGTCAAGAATTATATAGAATCCCCTTTTTATCCATCTTGACATAGGGACTTTTCTTGCCTATCCCTTAGAAAGGAATGAGATTCTTGAAGGAAGATACTCTTAAGAAGGCCAGAGACTTTATAAGGGAGGCCTTGAAAGGTGCTACTTTGCATCCAATAATAGTTTATCATGGAGATGGGGATGGATGCTGTGCGGGATTCTTTTTAAAGGAGTTCATCAACAGAAATACCGATCTTTATTGGGTTGCCACCCCTGATTTTGACTTCCAAAAGGCTGAATCATATTTGATGGATAAGCACTTTTCACTATATGTATTTCTGGATATGCCAGTTGATAACAGAAAGGAGATGATATTGAAGCTTTCCCTTAAGGCTCCGGTCTTTATCTATGATCATCACAGATTCCATGACGTAGCAGATTTCATAGGTGATATCTTATACATAAACCCTCTTCTTGAACATGACCTTAAAGACTATCCTGCTTCTCTCTTTGGTTGGGAACTCTTAGAGCAAAAGGGCCTATTGGAAAAAGAGATCCTATATATGGCTCTTTTTACAGAAAGCTGGCTGGATAAATTGGATATATTTGATGATATATCCGAAAAGAAAAGGGAGCAATTAAAGCTGGTTGCAAAAATGATCCATTCCAACTTCCTGGTTCAGGATATGCCAACCACTCATTATGCCATAAATCTCTTATTGTCTCTCCCAAAGGGTAAAAACGGAATAGATATGGAGAGATTGGAAGATATAAAAGAATACGAAATCTTAAGGAATATCCATAGATTAATAGAAAATGAAAAGGCATGGCTTCTAAACCGTATAAGCAATGAGATAAAGAGGATATCTAAGCCCCGATATATTCTTAAAAAGATAGAGAGCAAAATAAGACTAAGCGGTCTAATTGCATCAGAGCTAAGATGGCACTATCCCCATATTGCCATTGCCATATGGCAGAGATGGAAGGACAGATACTATTGTGAACTTCGCAGAGGAAGGTATTGCACAATTGATCTTGCATCCCTTGTAGAACTTATAGGGTCTCAGGTACAGTTGCTTACAGGAGGAGGACATCCAGAGGCAGCGGCCTTTACAGCAGAGAGGGAGGGATTCTTTAAGGCATTAGATATATTAAAGGCCAATCTGAGGTAGAGATGAATTATATCATCTTGCCCTTTTTAGTGATATTGCTTTTAACATTTTCTTTTATCTTTTCTGTTGCTATTTTTATGCGCAGCACAAAGGGGGCCCTATTTATTCCAACCCCTTATTCATCCATTTCTAAGGTCTTAGATGAAGTTGAGATAAAGAGAGGTCTTAAGGTGGTTGATCTGGGTTCAGGTGATGGACGTATCTTAAAGGAACTTTCCAAGAGGTTTGATGTGGAGGCCATTGGCTATGAAATTAACCCTATCCTATGGCTCTATTCCAAATTGAAAAATTTAGGAAATCCAAAAATAAAGATAAAGAGAGCTGACTTTTTAAAAGAGAATCTGTCTTATGCTGATATAGTCTTTTGCTATCTCTTCCCTGATATTATCCAGGTTTTGAAAGGAAAATTTGAAAGAGAGCTTAAGCCAGGCTCTATAATCATATCATTTAATTTTCCATTTCCATCTTGGAAGCCATACAAGATCATTGAAGCTTTTGGTTCTGAGGTGGAAGATCCAGTTTATATCTATAAGATTACAAGATCTTTAAAAGGATTGGATAATGGAGACAGCATATATAAAGATGGAAGGCAGCTATTTAAACTCTAAGGGCAGAATAATTAAGAGGATTGAATCCAAGTATGAATTTTATCTAATTGAACTTGAAACAGGGCTAAAAATTGTTGCAGGCCCATCTTCATTTAAATATCTCAAGGAAAGCGAATATGAAAGATCAGAGAGATGATCTCATATACTGGTTATCCCTTCATCTGATTCAAGGGCTTGGAAGTATCAGTTTCAGAAATCTCTTAAGGCATTTTGGATCTCCTAAGGAGGTATTTGAGGCAGAGCTGTCTGATATTTTGGAGGTTGAAAACATAAGGTCTGAGGTTGCAGCCAGGATAGTAAGGAGGGAATTTTTAAAAGATCCCCAAAAGGTATTGAAGGAGATTGAAAGAGAAGGGGCAAGGATAATTACTATAGAAGATAGCACCTATCCCAAACTCTTAAAAGAGATCTATGACCCTCCTATGCTCCTTTATATAAAAGGTAATGATATTCCCCAAAATCTGGGCTTTATTGCTATGGTAGGCTCCAGGAATCCTACACCATATGGAGTGAAGGTCTCAAAGGATATGGCATATGCTCTAGCAAAAAGGGGGATGGGAATTGTAAGCGGATTGGCTCAGGGGATAGATTCTGCCTCCCATTGGGGCTGCATTGAGGCAGGGGGATTTACAGTGGGAGTATTGGGGACAGGGATTGATAGGATCTATCCGGCATCCAACAAAAGGCTGTTTGAAAAGATTGTGCAGACAGGCTGTATCATTACCGAATTTCCTCCTGGGACACCTCCAGATGCAAAGAATTTTCCCATACGCAATAGGATAATTTCAGGGCTGAGTCGTGGAGTAGTGGTGGTTGAGGCAACAAAGAAGAGTGGTTCCCTTATAACCGCTTCATTGGCCTTAGAGCATGGAAGAGAAGTATTTGCAGTTCCAGGTAGTATCAGGTCTTTTAAAAGCACAGGTTGCCACTATCTACTAAAGCAAGGTGCAAAATTAGTTGAAAATGCAGATGATATAATGGAGGAACTGGGGCTAAATTATCCATTTATCCCAAAGAGGGAAAGGAAGAGGGAAGAGATCCAGCTTCCTGAAGATTCTCTTGAAAAGAGGATATATGAAATGATAGGGGATTATCCAATCCATGTGGATGAGATTAAAGACAGATTAAAGATAGATTTTTCAAAACTTTCATGCACACTCTTGAATATGGAACTTAAAGGGCTTATAAGACAGCTTCCAGGAAATAGATTTGTAAGGTGATCAGGTTATGAAAAGAGATCTTATAATTGTAGAATCTCCTACAAAGGCAAGGACCCTTAACAGATACTTGGGGAAAGAGTTTAAGATAATGGCCTCAATGGGCCATGTTAAGGATCTACCTGAGAAGAGGTTGGGGGTTGATATAAAAAATGGGTTTAGCCCTGAATATGTGATTATCAAAGGCAAGCAAAAGGTGCTTAATGAGATAAAGAAGGCCAGTAGGGATGCCACAACTATCTATCTTGGCCCTGACCCTGACAGAGAAGGTGAGGCCATTGCATGGCATATAGCAGAAGAGATAGGTAATCATAAAAAGCAGATATGGAGAGTTCTATTTAATGAATTTACTTCTAAGGCCATAAAAGAGGCACTTAACTCTCCCCAGACTCTTAACAGGGAGCGTTTTGAATCGCAGCTTGCAAGGCGAATACTTGATAGGCTTGTGGGATATCAGATATCCCCTATCCTTTGGAATAAAATGAAAAAAAAGAATCTCAGTGCTGGAAGAGTGCAATCCGTTGCTCTCAGAATGATATGTGACAGGGAAAAGGAGATACAGTCATTTATCCCAAAGGAGTACTGGAGAATCTGGGCGCATTTGAAGGCAGGAAAAGAGCCCCCCTTTAAGGCAAGACTCATATTGTATAAGGATAAAAAGGTAGAGTTAGAGAATGAATCACAGGTAAAGGAACTGATCGCTAAGATTGAAGGGAAGGACTTTTCGGTGCTTAAGATTGAGAAAAAGAGACGAAAGAGGAATCCCCCCCCTCCTTTTATAACAAGCCTTATGCAGCAAGAGGCGTTTAAAAGGCTAAATTTCCCGGCCAAAAAGACCATGCAGATAGCCCAGAGCCTCTATGAAGGTGTTGAACTGGGAGATATGGGACTTGTGGGCCTTATCACATATATGAGGACGGATTCTTACAGGATAAGTGATGAGGCATTGTCCTGGGTAAGGGATCTTATTTCAGATAGATATGGAAAGGAATATCTGCCTCAAAGGCCAAATCAATTTAAAAGCCCAAAGGGTGCTCAAGAGGCTCATGAGGCCATAAGACCTACCTCCCCTGAGCTTGACCCAGATAGAATAAAGCCCTTTCTTACAAAGGATCAACTCAGGCTATACCATTTGATATGGAACAGATTTGTGGCATCCCAGATGAAGCCTGCACAGTTTGAACAGCTTCAGGTGGATATAATAGCGGGAGATGCCATATTCAGGGCAACAGGAAATACATTGATATTTAACGGATATCTTATTGTCTGGGAAGAGGGAGATGATGAACACAAAAGCGAAGATCAACAAGGGCTACCGCCTTTAAAAGAGGGTCAAAGACTGGAATTGTTCAAATTGGAGCCAACCCAACACTTTACACAGCCTCCTCCCAGATATTCAGAGGCCACCCTTATCAAGGCCCTTGAAGAGAATGGTATAGGAAGGCCATCCACATATGCAACCATCTTAGCAAACATCAGAAACAGAGAATATGTAAGGACTGAAAAGGGGAGATTTAGGCCTACAGAGTTAGGACTATTGGTCTCTGAGATGCTTGTAAAGAACTTCCCAGAGATTCTGGATATTGAATTTACAGCCAAGATGGAATCAGAGCTTGATAGGATTGAAAGGGGGGAGGTGAAATGGACAGAGGTGCTTGCCAATTTTTACAATTCCTTTTCAAAGGAGCTTGATAAGGCAAAGCGATTAATGAAAGGTGAGATACCCATAGATTTAAGATGTCCAGAGTGCGGAAGAGAGCTCCTTATAAGAAGTGGCAAAAAAGGGCTTTTTGTGGGATGCTCTGGATTTCCAGAATGTAGATATACCTCCAATTTTGAAAGGGACAAGGAAGGTAATATCAGGTTGATTAAAAGGAAAGAGCCTGAAAAGACCGATCAGATATGTGAAAAATGCGGGAGACCAATGGTAATTCAGAAGGGAAGATATGGGCAGTTCTTAGCCTGCTCTGGTTATCCAGAATGTAAGAATACCAAAAAATTAGAATCTTCATCAAAACAGGATATTCCATGCCCCATAGAGGGATGTAATGGAAAGATCGTTATAAGATGGACAAAGAATAAGAGGAGATTCTATGGGTGCAGTAATTATCCCAGATGTAAGTTTATGATCTGGAATGAGCCATATCCTGGAAAGTGTCCGGAATGTGGAAAGAGCCCTCTGATTATTAAAAGATCCAAGGGAAAAGAGCCTCAGGTGAGATGTATAGATCCTAAATGCTCTTATAGCATGCCTCTTCCTTCTTCCGAAGGGAATTAGAAAGCCTATGCGCCTCTCTTATGGGTTCAGGAAGTCTGTACTTGGTGATACATCTCATAATAATGGATATGGAATCTTCAAGATCAATACCATATCCAGGTGAGATATAGACAGGCTTTACCCCCTCCCTTGTCCTCAGAGATGCACCCACAATCTCTTTTTTATATCTTATGTATGTAAACGATCCCTTTCTATCAGGAGGAGCTTTACTATTACCTATTAAGAGATTCTTTGCACAGCCTATGGTGGGTATATCCAAGATAAGACCCAGATGTGCGGCAATTCCCATACGCCTTGGATGTGCAATACCTTGACCATCGCAGAGTATCAGATCAGGTTCATCCTTTAAATCTTTTAAGGCTTTTAGTATAGTAGGAATCTCTCTAAAGCTCAGAAGTCCTGGTATATAAGGATATCTGACCTCTTCCCCATACCAGCCCTTTTCAATGGTTTGGAGACTTTGCATATCCAACACCACAACAGCTGCCCACATGGTTTGATCTCTCTTTGAATATGATGCATCTACTCCGGCTATCTTTTTTACATCCTTTTTAAGGGGTGTAATTACAATACGGGAGCTTAGTTGATTCTGGATCTCTATGGCCTCTTTTGGAGAGACATCCCAGGGGTGAAGCTCTCTAATATTCATATACTATGCATTTTGAGATAGTTCCTTTCGGAGAGATTCTTCAAATTCCTTAAAGAACTTATCCTTCTCCTTCCAGTCAGGCCCAAATCTCTTATTAAAGTACTCACCCATTCTGTCAAATAGTTTGAGCCATATGGATCTCCCCTTCTGCAATACCACATCTTCTATAAATTCCCGCAATTCAGAGATCTTTTCTTTTGGAAGAAAAGATACCGCACCCAGTTTAATTGACTTTTTAAGGGACTCTGGGCTGAGTGCATGGGCTGTAAGCATCACTGTAGGAAAACCTCTGGAAACTGAGGTCTTTAAGAGCTCAAATCCATTAACCCCCATTATATCCAATATCACCACATCATAGCTATAGCTTAGGAGATATTGAAGTGCGGTATCATAGTCCTTTGCCTTATGAACCACACACATATCCAGTTCCTCTTCTACTGTATCCAAGATATCAGGTTCATCATCTACCACCAATATTACCTTATCTTTTAAGGGACTCTCTGTATTCATATCTTCCCTCCCCTTAGGATCACGGCTTTAAGGCCTTTATATCAGAGAAACATAGATGAGTCAAATCTTTAAGAATTTAGATCTTCCATATATCCCCATCTGGGATATATATCTCTTAGATATCTCCTTTACCTCTTTCCCACTAAAAAGAAGAATCTCAGATGCCTCTTCTATCTCATCTAAGATATTCAGGATCTCCTTAAAATTCGATCCTACACAGACCATTCCGTGATTCTGTATAAGGATTGCCCTTCTATTCTCCCCTTTAAATGAATTAATAACCTTTGTGGCAAATTCCCTACTCCCTGGCACCATAAAAGGAATCATCTTAAGTGGAAATAGATTAATAACAAATCCCGGAGTTAGTGGTGGAAAACAGTTATCAGATGGATTCAAAAGCATGGTGGCAGAGATAATTTTGGAACAATGAACATGGCATACTATGGATATTTCCTCCCTTTCTCTAAGAATTCCCAGATGAAAATCCTTTTCAGTGGTAGGAGTGCCTCCTTTAATGACCTTCCCATCCAGATCCATTATTACAATATCAGCTGGGCTTATATCTCTTAAAGAGATGCCTGTAGGAGTAATCCAAATCCTTTTACCCCTCTTTAAAGACAGATTACCTCCACTGCCTCTTACAAATCCTCTCTCATATAAGAGATGGCAGAAGTTACAGAAGTCCTGTCTTCTGATATTCATAGAAAGAAACTGTCTCCTGGCTCTGGCATGAATACATTTAATTTATCCTCACCCTTAATCATCTCCTCTATCTCATCCTTATAATCTCTTCTTACGTATCTGTGTATATGGACAAGAGCCAGATTTGGAATTCCACATTCCTTTGCCATCTCTATAGATGACATAACAGTTCCATGACCTGGCACATCCTCACGTAGGTGGAAAGATTCGTGTATCAAGAGCCCTGTATCCCTTGAAAGGGCCTTACTTTCTTTTGTTGGTCTTCCATCACCACTGTAAAAGAGGCTCACATCTTCTAAATCCACTCTTAAAGAGAGATTTCTCTGAGAATGTTCACTCTCTGCTGCGCTTAATATAAAATCTCCTACCCTTAGGCTCTCTCCAGGTTCAAGTTCAAGGTAGCGTATTTCAAACTTCATCCTCTCTTTAAACCCAGGATAGGTAATCTCTATTGCCTTATCCATCTTATCCCTTATCCCCTTCTGTGAGATTAAGGTAAGAGGCTTTTCTCTCTGCTCCTCCCAGAATCTTACCAGAAGGGGTGGGATTCCCATGAAGTGATCTCCATGAAAATGGGATATCCATATGGCATCTAAGGCCTCTTTATCTCCGAGCTGTTTCCAGAGTTCAGGAGGGGCTGTAAAACCACAATCTAATAAGAGATGAAAATAGGACTTATCACTCCTCTGATATTTTAGAAGCACAGATGTATTGGGAAGCCTTTCGTCAAATGCCTCACCTACTCCCAAAAATATCACCTCTAAGGGTGCCATATCACCTCTCCTCCAAAAGATTATAACATATCCATCTAATGAGAAAAGAGTTCCACCTGCCCACCTGTATGAATAAATAGAACCTTTTTGCCCTCAAATCTACCCTCTGATAACCATTTAAGCAGTGCCGCAGCAGCCTTACCTGTATATACATTATCTAAAAAGATCCCCTCTCTCCTTGCAAAGGTCTCAATGGCATCCACTGCCTCCTCTGTCTGTATGGCATAACCCTTGCCAATAAATTCATCATTTATATGGATACTGTCCGGATCAACACTTCCATCTAAGAGAAAGGCGGTCTGAGATGAAAGGCTGAGCACCTTCTGTTTCAGTTCCTCCTGCTTCATCGCAACTGACACTCCAATAATATCTCCTTTCCAGCATGTCAATGACTTTCCAGTAACAAGCCCTGCCTGAGTTCCACCTGATCCAGATGCATGGACTATATAGTCAAAGTTGATGTTTAACTTCATCTCATCCCTTAATATCTCTAAGAATGTCCATACATATCCTAAAACCCCTAAGGGGATAGAGCCTCCAATTGGAAGATATAGAATTTTAAATCCCTTTTGGGATAGTCTCTGAGCAAGCCTTTTGCTTTCCCGCTCCCATATATCCCATTCAGGGGAGTCTACAAAGTGGATCTCTGCCCCCAACAATTCATCTAAGAGGAGATTAGCTGTCTTTTTCTTAGGTATTATGCCACCTAAGACCAAAAATACCTTTATTCCCACTGAAGCCCCTGCTGCTGCCACCATCCTGCAGAAGTTAGATTGAATTCCTCCAGAGGTAACCACGGCATTGAGGCCCTCTTTAAGGGCCTTACCTATTAGGAATTCAAGCTTTCTGCTCTTATTACCCCCAAATCCAAAACCGGTCATATCTTCCCTTTTACAATATACCTCCACGCCAAATTCTCTTGAGATATTCCTTAGAAGATGGCAGGGAGTGGGAGTAAAGGAGAAGGAATGCCTTGGAAATTCTTCAAGCTTCTTCTCTAAACTTCTAATTAGATCTTCCATAGACAACTATATATTATTTGAGGGGCATAACTCTCTTATGGGACATTTTTCATGATCAGGTCTTCTCGCCTTACATATTGCCCTTCCATGATAGATCAGTATATCTGAAAACCTCCTCCACATCTTCTCTGGAAGCAGCCTTTGAAGGTCTCTTTCAATCTTTTCAGCATCACTTTCCTTGGTAAATCCAAGCCTCTTTGAAAGCCTCTTTACATGGGTATCCACCACAACAGTTGGGACATTATAAGCCGCTCCCAGGACCACATTTGCTGTCTTTCTTCCCACCCCAGGAAGCTTTAACATCTCTTCCATTGTGGATGGGACTTTCCCTCCATGTCTCTTAATCAGAGCCTCACAGCATCCCCTTATTGCCTTTGCCTTATTTTTAAAAAAGCCTGTGGGTCTTATATCCTGCTCAAGCTCCTCTAAGGGAACATTTAGATAGTCCTGAGGTGAACGATACTTTTTAAAGAGGCTCTTGGTTACCTCATTTACCCTCTTATCTGTGCACTGGGCAGAGAGGATGGTGGCAATTAAGAGCTCAAACGGATTGGTAAACTTTAAGGCTGTCTTTTCCTTTGGATAGAGAGGGTCTAATATCTGATAGATCCTCTTTGCCCTTTGTGATGCAGATTCCTTCCCCTCTTTCATAATGGAATGCTATATAAAATTATTTTTTTAGATTGTCAACAATTATGATAAATTAATTTAAGAGATCAGAAATATTAAATATTGACTTTACTTTTCCAAAAGGGATATAGATAGGAGAGCTTTGAATTTTTCAAAGCTCTCAGAAAAAGGCTATAATTATGAGCTATTTAAAGTTAATTTTTGGGGGTCTGGGGGTATAACCCCCAATGTAAAAAAGGTTATGCAAAGGTCTCGGTAGATAAGAATGGAAGGGATGTGGCTTATATTAAAAAAAGGCGGGATATTTATATATCCTATTTTGTTGTGTTCTATTGTTTCAGTGGCGATATTTATCGATCGTATTCTGGCACTGAGAGAGGGGAAAATAGTCCCTGATGGATTTATCATGCATATTGAAGAGCTTTTGAAAAAGGGCAAAGTAAGGGAGGCGATATTCATCTGCCAGGGACATAACTCTTCTATTGCAAAGATATTCCTTATTGGACTTAAAAATATGGGAAAGGATTTCTGGGCAATCAGAGAGCTTATGCAAGATAGAGGGGAGAGGGAGGCAGTGGTGCTTGAGAGAAATCTGGGTATGCTTTCAACCATATCGCATCTATCTCCACTCTTAGGGCTTTTAGGAACTGTATCCGGTATGATAAGGACATTTAATATATTATCTGGTGGTCCGGTAACCGATCCTTCTCGGCTTGCAGGTGGAATATCAGAGGCACTTATAAGCACTGCTGCAGGGCTCAGTGTGGCGATACCCTCGCTTTTGGGATATAGGATACTAAAAGGAAAGGCAAAGTCATTGATATTCAAGATGGAAGAAAAGACACTGAGATTTTTAGAATTACTTGAACAGAAAAAGGGACTAATAGGAGATCTATGCGATTTAGAAGGGAAGAGGAAGCAGAGTTCACCTTAGGGCTTGCCCCCCTGATTGATGTGGTGTTTCTACTTTTGATATTCTTTACACTCACATCCAGTGGGGCACTTTCCTCTTTTACTGGAATCAAGATCAATATGCCTTCCAGTGATAAACAGAGCCCTGTGTTTTCAGAAGATATGTTAAGGATATACCTAAAAGAGAATGGCAGGGTGCTGATTGAGGGAAAGGAGATAGAGATATCTGAAATAAAAGGTAAGATAGGTAGGTTATCTAAAGAGAGAAGGAATCTTAAGATTGCACTATATGCTGATATGGATTCCAGATATGGAGATGTTATCAGGATAATGGATATGGTAAGAGCTGCCGGAGTAAAGATTCTCTATATGGGATTGAAGAGGTATTAAGGATGAAAAGTAACAAAAAGAAGAGAAGAATAAATATCCTGTTAGTAATAGGACTGTTCTTTTTGATAGTATTTTGGCTATTTTTGGGAAAAAATGGATTTTTGAACCTCTATAGAATGGAAAAGCAGAGGGAGAGATTACTTCAAAGAATCTATCAAATACAGATGGAAAATAGAAGGATTGCCCTTGAGATAGAACGGCTTAAAAATGATCCAAGATATATTGAAAAGGTTGCAAGAAAGGAATTGGGGCTTGTAAAGGAAAATGAGATCATATATCAATTTAAAAGGGACAAATAATTGATATGGAAGATAAGGAGCTATTTTTCAAGATAGTAAAGGAAAGTAATGATCCTAAATCGGTCCATATGTGCCTATTAAAGATTAAAGAGCTATATGGAAATGCAGATGTGATAAGGCTTGCAATGGACGCAATATCCCGATTCCCTGAAGATATCCGTCTTAAGGCATTCCTTGCAGAGACATTCTTGGATTCCGGAAACATACATATGGCAGAGGAATACATTGATAAAGCAACGAAGCAATTGGGAGAGCTTTTTGAAATATTAAAGTTAAAGGGTAAGATATATCTTAAGGCGGGAAGGAGCAGGGAGGCAGAAGATATTCTTAAAGACTATTTGATACTGAAACCAGAAGATATGGAGGCAAAGAGATTGCTTGAAGGTGAAGAGGAGCATGAGTTTGAAGAAGAGCCATTTCCTACCCAGACCCTTGCTGAAATATATATAAAGCAGGGTCTTATTAAAGATGCCATTGATATCTATGAAAGGCTTTTAGAGAAAGCACCTAATGATGAAACTCTAAAAAAGAGGCTCTTAGAGCTAAAGGCCATAGGTTCCAAGGAGAAAATGCTTATAGATATATTTGAGAGATGGATTACAAAGATAAAGAATATTTGAGATCAGAACTTGGTCTTTCAGCTACCGGAATTGGAAGTGTTCCCCATAGAGAGGTCAAAGGGGTGTGTGATACTATCTTAAAGCTCTTTCCAAAGATGCCCTTTTGGCCACAGTTTCCAAAGAGAAGCCCTTATGAAGATATGAATGTGCAATTCAGCGAAGGCCTTCCCATGATATATTTTGATATGGAAGAGAGGAGGCTTATTTTTAAAAGACACTCTAAGGAGGATGAGCTTTTAAGGTTTTGGGAAAGATTCCTTGCGGAGGATCTGTCTTCTTTTTTAATTAGTTTTGAATATGCCCCTGGGCTATATTACGTGGTAGAGGAGATCAAAAAAGAGCCTGATAGATATGGTCCTTTTATTAAAGGGCAGATGGTTGGCCCCATAACCTTTATGGCAGGGGTAATGGGAGAAGATGGGAAAACTATTCTGTTTGATCAGGAGCTCAGAGAGGCCATTACAAAGGCCATGGCATTAAAGGGGCTATGGCAGGTTAGAAAATTAAAGGAGACAGGAAAGAGGATTATCCTGTTTTTGGATGAGCCCTATCTCTCAGGTTTTGGATCTGCATTTGTGGCAATTTCCAGAGATGAGGTGATTGATATTCTGAGTGACATTATCGGATATATAAAAGAGAAAGAGAAGGTACTGGTGGGTGTCCATTGTTGTGGAAATACAGATTGGGCCATGCTGATGCAGACTCAAGTAGATATAATAAGCTTTGATGCATATTCATATCTGGATCACTTTCTCTTATATAAAAACGATATTTCCAATTTTTTAGAAAGAGGGGGGTATATTGCATGGGGGATAGTGCCCACTGATAAGTTCAGTAAAGATATAACCGTGTTTCAATTAAAAAAACAGCTTTTAGAGGCATGGAACAGAATATGCGATGGAAATATTGGAAGGATAATTCAGAGCTCCATACTAACCCCATCATGTGGACTGGGGACGATGAAAGAGCCAGATGCCATATTGGCTATGGAGATCCTAAACAGCCTTCCAGAGGAATTTCTCCATATGGATCTTGATTGATTCAAATTTTGAATTTATCATCTCTTTAGTATTGGGGAGGGAAAAGGATGAGGTGTGTATGTGGGTATATGATTGATGACAATGATAAAGAGCTTTTGAGATGCCCTAAGTGCCTGAGGCTGATCTCATTTCCAAGTAGGGAACTTAAAAAGGATGAATTTGATCGCTACTTTGAGGCGGCCTATGAGATAATGGCAGAGGGTGTTGAGGGAGGATGTCCATTTTCAGGTGCAAGATAAAAAAGAGATTAGATAGTAAATCTAAGTATGAAAGACTACTATAAGATCTTAGGTATATCACCAGATGCCACAGAAGAAGAGATAAAGAGGGCATATAGAAGACTTGCATTAAGATATCATCCTGATAGAAACCCTGAAGACCCCCATGCAGAAGAGCGTTTTAAGGAAATCACTGAGGCATATGGTGTTTTGATTGATCCTTTAAAGAGAGCTGAATTTGATAGAATCAGGGCATCCTATGAGAGTGAAGGCAGATGGCAGACTGAATTTTCCTATTCTAAGGATAAGATATTTGAAGATATACTAAGAGATGCCAGATTTAACTCAATCTTTAATGAGCTACTCAGGGAATTTGAAAGGGCAGGGCTTAGATATGATAAGGCCTTTTTTGATAATCTCTTTTTTGGAGGAAGAGGGATATTCTTTGGTGGAGTGTTTATCTGGGGCCCTTTTGGATTTAGAAAGATAAAAGACTTCCAACCTCTTAAAAGAAGGGACACCTCTAATAGGGAGCTTAAGAAAGATATAGGGATTATCAAAAAGCTGAAAGATAGGATATCCAGGTTCTTAGCTGGACCTTCTATATCTCTTCCAAAGGATGGTATCCAGAAAGATATTGTCTACAATATAAGGCTGAAAGAGGAGGAGCTTAGGAAAGGGACATGGATCAATATCAGGATAGACAGAGGCACAGGGGAAGAGACCCTGAGGGTTAGGATTCCTCCTAATACTAAGGAAGGGACAAAGTTGAGAATACGAGGAAAAGGGCATATAAAGAATGGAAGATCTGGAGATCTGTACCTCAGGATAGGGATCTTAAGATGAAAACTGGAGCTTGCCTCACTATACTGTATATCTTTTTAGCTTTCATACTGAACTTGTGCTCTTGCACCCTATTCCATGCAAGCTATGATGTGGCAAAGGGGATAACAAAGGTGGTGATGGGCACTGGTAAGGTGATATATAAGGTGGGGGGATACACATTTAAGGTGATAAAGGCTCCTATTCAATGGCCTTTTACAAGAAAAGGGATAGAGTCCATAGGGGGGCTTCCTCCCAAGGAGGCAATTAAGAAGGGGAAGGTGAAAAACAGCCCCTATGTGGTAAATGGAAAGAGGTATGTTCCCATGAGCATTGAGGAGGCAAAATCCTATAGGGAGGTTGGAATTGCATCATGGTATGGATATGAAACACGGAATAAAAAGGGGGGGTATATGACTGCAAATGGGGAGGTGTTTGATCCAGAAGGACTTACTGCAGCACACAAGTATCTTCCCTTGCCCTGCTTTGTAAGGGTTACAAATCTTGAAAATAAGAGATCTATTATAGTAAGGGTAAATGACAGGGGGCCTTTTGTAAAAGGTAGAATTATTGACCTCAGTGTTGGCGCAGCAAAGAGGCTTGGCTTTTATAAAAAGGGGACTGCCAGGGTATTGGTTGAGGTGGTAAGGATTGGCTCATAAAAGGAAAGGGGGAGAGATGAAAAGATTAAATCCTGAATATATAGAGTCTATAAAAAAGATGGTAAATAATTGTCCTTACTTTACTCTGATCTCAATGGAGATAAAAGAAGTGGGTATGGGAAAATCGGTGCTTGAGGTTCAGGTTAAGGAAAAGCATCTCCAGCCCTTTGAAATGGTTCACGGTGGAGTGTTTTCCTCCCTTATGGATGCGGCCATATTTTGGGCAGTCTATCCACAGATTCAGGATGGCTTAGGTCTTACCACTGTGGAGCTTAAGATCAACTATCTTGCACCTAAGTCCTCTGGGAGACTCATTGCCAGAGGAAAGACGATAAAGATAGGAAGGACCCTTTGTCTGGGTGAGGGATTCATAGAGGGTGAAGATGGAAGGTTATTAGCCCATGGCACAGAGACCATGATGATCTTAGAGGGCCTTAAATTTAAGGGGCACGAAGATCTACCCCCCAAATTTTTAGACTAAAAAACATTATAAGGAGGTGATAGATATGCAGATACTTGTGCTATACTATTCAAGGAGTGGGAATACAAAAAAGCTGGCAGAGGAGATTGTAAAGGGAATTGAAGAGGTTGAAGGGGTTAAGGCATTGCTTAAAAACACAGATGAGGTCACAAAGGATGACTTTGTTGAATCGGATGGAGTGATTGCAGGCTCTCCCGTATATTTTGGTGTTATGGCAGCTCCACTTAAGAAGGTATTTGATGATTTTGTAGGAATCAGGAAAAGGATGGAAAATAAGATAGGGGCTGCATTTGCAACCTCTGGAGATCCCACAGGTGGAAAGGAGACCACGATGCTTTCCATCATTCAGGCACTTCTAATTTATGGAATGATCATTGTGGGTGATCCCTTCTCCGCCACAGGGCACTATGGGGTGGCATGTGTGGGAGCACCAGATGAAAAGACAAAGGAAAATGCAAGAAAGCTGGGGGCAAGGGTTGCTGAGCTTTCAAAGAAGCTGAGAGGATAGGATGGATCCTTCATTTATAAAGGATCTTTTAGAGAAGGTCTCAAGGGGGGAGATCTCCACACAAAAGGCATATGAAAGCCTCAAGGATCTTCCCTTTGAATACATGGAAGCTGCCTGTATTGATCATCACAGAGGACTTCGCAGGGGATTGAATGAGGTTATATTTGGTCAGGGTAAGGAGATAAGGGATATTCTTCGGATAGTTGAGCGGATGATGGAAAAGGGTGAAAATATACTTATTACCCGAATTGAACCCCAAAAGGCAGCTGAGGTTTTAAGACACTTCCCAAAGGCAGAATACCATGAAAGGGCCAGAATAGTTAAGATTATCAATAGACCCATAGAAGAGCATGGCATAGGCTATATCTTGGTTATATGTGCAGGGACATCTGATATACCCGTTGCAGAGGAGGCAGCGATTACCGCCTCTTTTATGGGAAACAGGGTAGAGACCCTCTTTGATATAGGAGTTGCAGGAATTCACAGGCTCTATCATCACAAGGACCTGATTGTAAATGCCTCTGTTCTGGTTGTGGTTGCAGGGATGGAAGGGGCACTTCCCAGTGTGGTTGCTGGGTTGGTCTCCAGGCCAGTTATAGCAGTTCCTACAAGTGTGGGATATGGTGCAAGTTTCAGGGGAATTTCAGCCCTTCTTTCCATGTTAAATTCATGTGTTCCTGGGGTGGTTGTTGTAAATATTGACAATGGATTTGGTGCAGGATATGCAGCAAGCATAATAAACAGCAGTAACCGAGGGACTTAGAAAGAGAGGGGATAGATGGAAGAGAGATTAATAATATCTGGAAATATTGTAGATGTACTGAGTTTGAGAATCTATCCGGGAACCCTTTATATAAAGAATGGAAAGATAGAGAATATAGAAGAGGACCATAGAAATTATGATCATTATATTATCCCTGGATTTGTGGACTCCCACATCCATATTGAAAGCTCCATGCTAACTCCCTCTGAATTTTCAAGGGCAGTATCAGTGCATGGAACAGTTGCAACCCTCTCTGATCCCCATGAGATAGCAAATGTGCTGGGTACAGATGGGGTGCTCTATATGATAGAGGATATGGAGGATATACCTTTCAGGATCTATTTTGGTGCCCCAAGCTGTGTCCCTGCAACACCATTGGAGACCAGTGGAGCAGAGCTCGGCCCCAAAGAGGTGGAAGATCTCCTTAAAAGAGATGATATAGTGTATCTTTCTGAGGTGATGAATTTCCCGGGAGTGATATCAGAGGCACCAGATGTCATAGAAAAGATCCAGATAGCAAGGAGATATGGAAAGAAGATTGATGGACATGCCCCTGGGCTCAGAGGGAAAGATCTTAAAAAGTATATCTCCTTTGGGATAGATACAGATCATGAATGCTTAGAGGTGGATGAGGCAGAGGAAAAGCTCTCATTGGGAATGAAGATAATGATAAGGGAGGGCTCTGCCTCCAAAGACCTTGATAGATTCATGGAATTAATTGATAGATATCCCGATAGGTGCATGATCTGCTCAGATGATCTACATCCAGATGATCTATTAACAGGGCATATTAACAGATTAGTATCTAAGTGCATATCTGAAGGGATAGATCTATTTAAGGTATTGAGGTGCGTAACCTTAAATCCCATAAGGCACTATGGGCTGGATGTGGGATGCCTCAGGAAAGGAGACTGGGCAGATCTTATCATCATAGATGATCTTAAAGAATTCCATATCAGAGAGACATACATTAAAGGCAGACTCTGTGCAAGGGAAGGAAAGAGTGAGATTCCGGTAAAGAAAAAGAGAATATTGAATAGATTTAACATAGATGAAGTAAGTATTGAAGATTTGCAAATAAAAGCAAGGGGAGAGAGAGTAAATGTGATAGGTGCAAAAGATCAATCACTTATTACAGAGAGGCTGATTGAAAAGGTAAAGATAAAGGATGGCTATTGTATCTCAGATCCTGAAAGAGATATCTTAAAGATATGTGTTGTAAACAGATACAGAAAGGCACCTCTTTCCATAGGATTCATAAAGGGATTTGGACTTAAGCGGGGGGCGATAGCATCATCTGTTTCCCATGATTCACACAATATCATCTGCGTTGGTGTAAGGGATGAGGATATGTGTAATGCATTAAATCTGATTATAAAAAGCAAGGGTGGAATATGTGCAATTGACAGAGACAGCTATGAACACCTTCCACTGAGTATTGCAGGTATTATTAGTGATATGGAAATTGAAGAGGTTTCCAGAAGATATAAGAGATGCAAGGATATGGCAAAAAAGCTTGGAAGCTCTTTAAAGGAGCCCTTTATGACCCTATCTTTTATGGCACTCCTTGTAATCCCAGAGCTAAAGATAGGAGATAGGGGTCTATTTTTAAATTCAGGCACAATTTCGCAGATCGAACTATTTTTTTGATATTGCTTCAGCCACTTCATAGCTTCCTAATGACGGACGATGGTCATTGTTAAGCAAACACAATAAGCGAAGCAATCTCTTCCTCACAGCTTGACAATAAGCCCCCTTTTTAGCCAAAATACCTTAAATAGTTAAAAAATTAAGGAGCATAACAGTATGCGCACATTTTTCTCCTATGGTCCTGTGGATTGCAGGAAGCATTTCTGTGTTCCAAGAAAGGAGCTAATTGAAAAATGCATAATCCAGCTTGTGGGGGAGGATGAAGACTTTGGGCACTATTTTACGGTGTGGGCACCAAGGCAGACTGGGAAGACTTGGCTTATGAGGCAGGTAAAGAGAGAGATTGAGGCACGCTATGGTGATAGATTCACTTTGGGGATGATGAGCATGCAGGGAGTTGTGGTGGAAGATGAACAGGGATTTTTAAATGAGATTCCACGGTTAATTAGACTTACCTTTAAGATTGACCTTGCTCAATCTATTAGTTCATGGTCATCCTTAATGGAGCTATTTGAGAAGGGAAAAGGGATATTTAAGAGGCCAGTGATCCTGTTTATAGATGAATTTGATTCCCTTCCATCCAAGGTAATAGATCAGCTTGTAACCCTATTTCGGGACATATACCTGAATCGTGAAAGCTATCTTTTGCATGGCCTTGCACTCATTGGAGTTAGGGCAGTTCTTGGGGTAGAAAGTGAAAGGGGCTCCCCATTTAATATTCAAAGATCCATGCATGTAGAGAATTTTACTAAGGAAGAGGTCTATGACCTATACAACCAATATATTGAAGAGAGTGGTCAAAGGGTAGAGGAAGAGGTGATAGAATCGGTTTACAGGGTTACAAGGGGGCAACCTGGGCTGGTCTGTTGGTTTGGTGAGCTGCTCACAGAGAAGTATAATCCTGGCAAGGATAAAATCATAGATATGGAAGTATGGGAGGATGTGTATCTAAATGCTATTTATGTTGAGTGGAACAACACGGTGTTAAATCTTATTAAGAAGGCTAAAGGGAGGTATTTGGATAAGGTATTAAAGGTTTTTAACCAATCAGACATTGTATTTTCACTTGATAGGGAATGGTGCTCATATCTTTATCTGAATGGGATAATAGATGTAGATACTGTAATAGATGAGCAGGGGAAAAAGCACAAGGTATGTATATTTTCCAATCCGTTTATACAACAGAGGCTATACAATGCACTTACAAATGAATTTGTAGGTGAAGACACCCCTATCTATGCCTTAAGGATTGGAGATGACTTAAAG
>CBFDUE010000044.1:0-20290 GCA_965613025.1 uncultured bacterium | reverse complement strand
ATAAAAGGTATGAGATTGCTTCGCTTCGCTCGCAATGACAGGGGTCTGGTCTCCGACCCGGAGGGTCATCCGACCCGACTCCGTCCTAGAGGGGACTCCGCCCCGGCAGGGAGGGGGTGTAACCCCCAGTGTAAAAGAGGGTTATGCAAAGCTCTCTAAGTAGTTAAATAACTAAGGAGTATATGATATGCGCACATTTTTCTCCTATGGGCCTGTGGATTGCAGGAAGCACTTTTGTGTGCCAAGAAAGGAGCTCATTGATAGGTGTGTGATCCAGCTTGTGGGAGAGGATGAGGACTTTGGGCATTATTTTACTGTATGGGCACCGAGGCAGACAGGAAAGACATGGCTTATGAGAGAGGTAAAGAAGGAGATAGGAAGACGCTATGAGGATAGATTCACTTTGGGAATGATGAGCATGCAGGGGGTAGTGATGGAGGAAGATGAATCAATAAAAGGCTTTTTAAATAAGGTTCCAAAGCTATTCAGGGATACCTTTTCTATTAACTTAGATGCCCCACCTAATTCATGGGAGGACTTTCAGGGATTATTTCATAGAGAAATTGGGGTCTTCAAGACCCCTGTAATACTATTTATAGATGAGTTTGACTCTTTGCCGAGCAGGGTAATAGATCAGCTTGTAACCCTATTCAGGGACATATATCTTAATCGTGATAATTATCTTTTACATGGACTTGCACTCATTGGGATTCGTGCAGTGCTTGGAGTGGAAAGCGAAAGAGGTTCTCCGTTTAATATTCAACGCTCTTTGCATGTGGAGAACTTCACTAAGGATGAAGTCTATGACCTATACAATCAATATATAGAGGAGAGTGACCAGAAGATAGAGGATGAGGTGATAGAATCTGTCTATAGGGTTACAAGGGGGCAGCCAGGGTTGGTGTGCTGGTTTGGGGAGTTGCTCACAGAGAAGTATAATCCTGGCAAGGACAAAGTTATAGATATAGCAGTATGGGAGGAGGTCTATTACAATGCGGTTAAATTTGAATGGAATAATACCATATTAAATATATTAAAGAAAGCAAAAGGTAGATATCTTGATAAGGTATTAAGGCTATTTCAGAGCCCGGATCTTGAATTTAATCTGAGGAGTGAGTGGTGCTCATATCTTTATTTAAATGGTGTTATAGACTATGAAGATACAAAGGATGTAAATGGAAAGAGGAAGAAGCTATGTATATTTTCATCACCATTTGTGCAGGATACCCTTTATGAGGCATTTACCCTGGATATGGTAGGGGAAGAGACCCCTATATATGCTCTGAGGATAGGGGATGATCTGAGGAATGTATTTGAAGGAGATGATCTTAATCTACCTGCTCTTATTGACAGATACAGGGACTATTTAAAGAGGTTAAAAGACAAAGGTCTATCCCCATTTAAAGAACAACCAAAGAGATCTGATTTAAACATATATGAATCAGGGGGGCATTTTCATCTGTATCACTGGTTGATGAACGCCCTAAGCAGGAGATGCTCAGTTAGTCCAGAGTTTCCCACAGGAAATGGAAGGGTGGATATACACCTAAGGTGTGATAATAGGGAAGGGGTTATAGAGATAAAGAGCTTTAAGGATATGCACACCCTTGAGCAATCCATAGTTCAGGCATCCAGATATGCAGAGGGGCTTAATTTAAGATCCATAGTGTTGGTAGTGTTTTTGACAGGTGTGGAAGAAGATGAGGCAATGCAATTAAAGGCAGAGAGGAATATGGGAGATATAATGGTCTATGTGGAGCCTGTGGTTATATAGTGGGAAGGGAGTAGGAAAATAACTTTTACTTATCCGAATAACTATTGAAGAATACATAAAATTTGGTTAAGAAATTTCACATATCTTAAGAGCTTTTAAAAAATTTTGTAACACCTTAGCCTTTATGCTCGTTTAATAAGAGAAGGAAGGGGGTATCTGATGAGGAGGTCTTTTAAAGTAATCTTCCTTCTTTTATTGGTTGTGGTATTTATATTTCCCACCTCTCTTTATCCAGCAAAGCGTGGCATAGTGGTTAAGGCAAGGCTTCCCAATGGCAAGGTAAAGCCTTTGAAGCTCTACTCTGGCTATTATGCACTGGTTATAGGCTGTGGTGATTATAGATACTGGCCGAAGCTACCCAATCCTGTAAAGGATGCAAGGGAGGTTGCTGAAGCATTAAAGAAACTTGGATTTAAGGTAAAGGAGGCAGAATTGTGATGATGGATATGCTAAAACTGCTTCTGTAAAGAGCTTTAACCCCAATCCCTGGGGATTGTATGACATGCTTGGAAATGTACGGGAGTGGTGCTTAGATATATTTACGGTAAATTATCCCGATATGTCGGTAGATGATCCCGTATATATAGGCAAATGGGTCTCTATATATAGGGAGGGTTATTCCTATATATACGACACCTTAAAGGATAAGAGGGCCAGCCGGGTTTTCCGTGGCGGTAGCTGGGGCGAGGAACCGGGAGACGTGCGATGCACCCGTCGGTACTACAACGCCCCGGGCCACATGTTCATCAATGTGGGGTTCCGTCTTCTGTGCCCCGTGAAATAGCAAAGCCATATTTCACGGGGCGGGGGATGGAGTAACCTTCTGCTTTTTTACATTTTTACCTTTTGCCAAAACAAAATGTCATTGCGACCCATTTCAATGTCATTGCGAGCGAAGCGAAGCAATCTAAGATTGCTTCAGTCGCTTTGCTCCTTCGCAATGACGTTGTAGCAAGTCATTGCGAGCGAACGCAGTGAGCGAAGCAATCTCAACCTATCCATAGATTGCTTCGTCGCTTACGCTCCTCGCAATGACCCTTCCATGTTGCGAAGCTACGAAGTGGCTGAAGCAATTTCAAACCCTTTATTCCAGATTGACACGCATCTATTAAAGCAGTTAAATTAATTATATAATTCAAGATCATAAGGATTCTTTAATGGACAGGTGGGAGGAGTTATATAAAAGCATTAAGGAATTGAGAGAGAGTATAAGGGAGCTTAGGGAAGCCCAAAAACAGACAGAAAAAAAGCTTGAGGAATCTCACAGGCGGACTGAGGAAGAGATAAGGCAGACCCAAGCAGAGATTCGGGAGTTTAAGGAAGCCCAGAGGGAGGCTCATAGAGAGATTGACATGATGATAAAGGAAAACCAGAAAGGTATTGCTGAGCTTAGAGAATCTCAGAAGGAGACAGAGAGGTTTTTAAAGGAGGTGATGAGGGGGATTAGAGATCTGAGGGTTCAGCTTGGGGATTTAGGGCTTGTTCAGGGTGAAATTGGTGAGGAGCTGTTTTACAGGAATCTAAAGAGTGTATTTAAAAAGAGGGGGATAGTGTTTAACAGGGTGAGGAGGAATTTAAGGAGGAGGCGGGATGATCCAGAGTATGACATAGTTGCAACAAATGGAAGGCAGGTGCTGGTTGTGGAGGTAAAAAATAAATTAAAGAAGAGACATATAGATAATTTTTTAGAAGATCAATTGCCTGAATTTAAGAGGTTATTTCCAGAGTATAAAAATAAGGAGCTGCTGGGTGCAGTGGGTGGATTAGTGGTTAAGGATGAGGTGGGCAGGTATGCAGAAAGAAAGGGGCTATTTGTGTTGACCCAGACAGATGAAGGTGGTGCTGCCATTATAAATAAGGAGAAATTTAAACCCACCGTGTTTGGGTAAAGAGAGATTGCTTCGTCGTCCCCTACGTGGACTCCTGGCAATGACAGAGAAGAGCATCTATCTACAATGGTTACATATTTCCTGCCTTGGCTTGAGGGCAATCTCTTTGCTATGTCCTTTATATCTTTAAATTTTTGGCCTCTAAGCTGAACCTGTATCATCATATCTCTATTATAAACATATTATTTACAGAATTAGGAGTTAGTAGTATTTTCGTCAAATAATTTTTAAATAAAAGAAAATTCAAAAAATATGAAGATTGATATCCTGAGACTCAGGGAAGAGGATTTTAACGAGGCGCTTTTAGAGCTGATTGAGATCTATAGCGATGGATATGGGGATCTGGAAAGATACCATTACAAAAAGAGAAGGGATATCAGATCATATATTAAGTGGCTCTATAAGGTGGATCCCTTTGGTTTTTTTGTAGGATATATGGATGGAAAGAGAGCTGGATTTATAGCAGGTTCAAGGAGATGGAATGATTCCAGATATGGCGATATAAGTGAGATACATGAGCTTGTGGTAAGGAGCTCTTTTAAGGGAAAGGAGGTTTCAGATAGGCTACTTGAGGCATTACTGGGGCTATTTAAGGGAAGGATTGTTGGGCTCTGGGTAGGTGAAGAAAATCATAGGGCAATTAGGTTTTACAAGAGATATGGCTTTTTTGAGACAGGAAAGGTGGGGATATGGATCAGGATGATAAGGGAAGAGAGATAAAGGAGATACTTTTAAGGCTCCTTTCCTTTAAGAGTTCAAGCGGAAAAGAAAAGGAGATCTTAGATTTTCTTTTAAGGTATCTTAGAGATTGTGGATTTGAAATTAAAAAGGAGATTGTAATGGGGGATAGATATAATCTTATTGGGATAAGAGGGAATCCTGAATTTCTTATCTCAACCCATGTGGATACCGTGCCCAGATGGGGGCATCCCTATGCATATAGGGCAAAGGTTGAAGGAGATACTATCTGGGGCAGAGGAGCAATTGATACAAAGGGTCAGATCGCATCCCTTCTTATCGCAGTTAAAAACAGAAGGGATCTTCCCTGTGCCATTGCCTTTTTTGTGGATGAAGAGATGGAGGGAAGGGGGTCACGAAATTTCTCACCCCCTATTGATTTTAGTGGAGCAGTGGTTCTGGAACCCACAGATCTTAAGATTGCAACAAGACAGGCAGGAAGTATTGAGCTATTGATTGAATGTAGAGGCAGGTGCGCACATGGTGCAGTTCCAGGAAAAGGCAAAAATGCCATTGAGATCTTTTACAGGGTCTATGAAAGAGTTAAAAATCTTTTATTTCTTCAGGAAAGATCAGAGGATTTTAAATATTCAGGTATCAATATCGGTAAGATAAGGGGTGGGATTGATTGCCAAGTGGTTGCTCCAATCTGTAAGGCTGAACTTGATATACCCATATTTGAGGCACACCATAAAAGAGAGGTCTTTCAGCTCTTTGAAGAGCTAAAAGAGGAATACCAGATAAGCTATGAGATTGAATATATGGATATGCCCTATGCAATATCTAAAAAAGAAAAGGTGGTAGAGAGGCTCTCTGAGGCGGTTAAAAAGGAGATTAAAGTGGAATTTACATCTATGCCTGCATGGACAGATGCAGCAAATCTATTTAAAAAAGGAATACCATCGGTTATATTTGGTGCAGGAAGACTTGATATATGCCATTGCCCGGATGAAAGGATAGGTGTTAAGGAACTGGTAGTGCTTTGTAGAATAATTGAAAATTTCTTGTCCTTTGAAGGGTGAAAGAGATGGAGATTATAAGAAAGAGCCTGATTCAGGGTGCAAGGGAAGCAGAGGGGATGGCTGTTATAATAGATGTATTTAGGGCATTTACATGTGTTCCGCTGTTTTTTTATTTTTGTTCAAAGAGGGTGATACTTGAGCCTGATACAGGGCGTGCCATAAGGATGAAGAGTTTAAATCCTTCATATATCTTGGTTGGAGAGGTGGATGAGGTTCCAATTGAAGAAGGGGATATGGGAAATTCCCCATCAGAGATTATTAAGAGAGGAAGAGATTTTTTTGAGGGAAAGACAGTCATACATAGAACCACTGCAGGAGTTCAGGGTGTAAGTGAAGCAATTAAAGGTGCTGATGAAGTGCTGCTTGGAAGCTTTGTCATTTCCAAGGCCACATGTGAATATATTAAAAAGAGAGCTCCTCAAAAGGTTACCATAGTGAGTATGGGTGAGAGGGGTAAGTCTCAATCCTTTGAGGATGAAAGATGTGGGGATTATATGGAATATCTTTTAAGAGGGGAAGGAAGATACGATCATATTGAGACATTAAAGGAGGTGATATACAGAGAAAGTGCTCAGAAGTTTTTAAAGAGGAAAAGGCCCTATCTTCCACCTGAAGATCCTTTGATCTGCCTTCAAAGAGATCTATTTGGATTTGCTCTTATTGCAACAAGAAGAGATGATATGATAGAGGTAATCAGAGTAGATGGATAAGGTTAAGATAGAAAAAGATCAATTGTCTTTCAAAAAAGAGATACAGGATCGCACCTATTGATAAAAAGGGCCCAAAGGGGATACGGGTCCTGAATCCCCTCTTTTCAGCTAAAAGATATATGATTGCCACGATGAGTCCCAGGATTGAGGCAAGTAATATTATGAAGGGAAGGGGTCTCCATCCCATCCATGCACCTATCATTGCAAAGAGCTTAATATCCCCTCCTCCCATTCCCTGAGTCTTGGTAAGAAGTTCATATGCCGTTGCCACTAAGAGTAGCCCACCACCTCCGAAGAGAATCCCAAGCAGAGATGAATGCCAAGTTAGGTGTTTGAAAAAGAAGAGAGAAGATAAAAGACCTAATATTATTCCTGAAATAGAAAGGATATCTGGTATTATCTGAAAATCCAGATCAATAAAGGTTATTATTATGAGAGTTGATACAAAATAGAGATATAGAGGATAATAGATACTAATGCCAAAGCGAAGAAATAGTGAAAGGCTAAAGATTCCTTCTATAAGTTCTACAATTGGATAGCGTATTGGAATATGTGCTCTACAATCTCTGCATCTTCCTCTTAAAAGTGCATAGCTGAGTAGAGGAATATTATCATACCATCTTATCCTGTTTTTACAGTATGGACAGTGTGAGGGAGGATTCAGGACAGATATATCTCTTGGCATGCGGTAGATACAGGCATTTAAAAAGCTTCCAAGAGAAAGCCCAAATAAAAAAGAGAATATGGGAAATATATTAAATAGATCCACCTTAAGACCTCAGTTTCAAGAATTATTCTTGAATATGGAAGAATAATCAATATAAAAAAGACTGTATGATAATAGATATAAACCCCCAAAATCCACAAAAACGGTTGATTAGAAGGGTATGTGAGATACTCAAAGAGGGAGGTGTAATTGCATATCCCACTGATACATTTTATGGCATTGGATGTGCAATTCAGAATAAGAAGGGGATAGAGATTATAAGGAGGATAAAAAATAGGCCTAAAAATAAGCCTTTTTCCATCATATGTGATGATCTTCATGAGATCAGCAGATATGCAAAGGTATCAAACTATGCATATAAGACCATGAAGAGGCTATTACCTGGACCATATACCTTTATATTAGATGCCACAAAGCTGGTTCCAAAGATAATGCTTACCAAGAGAAAGGAGATAGGTATAAGGATTCCGGATAATAACATCTGTAGAGCCATAGTAAGAGAACTGGGTATGCCCATCATAAGTAGCAGTGCAGATTATGAAACCCCTTATGAGATAGAAGAGGCGTATAAGGGATATATTGATATGGTCATAGATGGAGGGGTAATAAGACCAACACCATCCAGTGTAATATCTTTGGTGGATGACATTCCTCATGTGTTGAGGGAAGGAAAAGGGGATGTAAGCATCTTTTATGGATAGGGAATAGGATTCCAGCGATACTGAAAAGGGGAATTTAGAGTGCCTTCAATGATCTCTTTAAGTCTGTCTCTATATCTTCCAAGTATAAGATCCAGTAGTCTGAACCTTTTCTTAGGAGGATACACTAAACTGACCTCTTTTTTTATACCTACCAGCTTTTTGGCAATCTCTACTGCGTCTTGAAAATTTCCAAGCTCATCCAATAGCTTCAATCTTTTTGCCTGAGATCCAGTAAATATCCTACCATCTGCAATCTTTTCCACATCCTCAATGGGAAGTTTCCTCCCCTTTGCCACATCTGCTATAAATTGCTCTTTTATTTCATATACAAGATTTTTAATGAGCTCCCTTTCCTTTTCGGTCAACTTCCTATGTGGAGATCCCATACCTTTAAATTCACCACTGGTAATCACTTCAAAACCTATTCCAATCTTTTTAAAGAGTTCGTGGAGCTGAATAAAGTTGACTATCACTCCAATGCTTCCTGTTATGGTGCCAGGATTTGCAACAATCTTATCTGCAGCAGATGCAATGTAATAGGCACCAGATGCAGCAATACCCCCTAAGGATGCGATCACCCTTTTTTCTTCTCTTGTCTTAATCACTTCCCTATAAATCTCTTGAGAAGGGCCTACTCCCCCTCCCGGTGAATCTATCCTCAAAATTATGGCCTTAATGCTTTTGTCTTTTCTAAAATTAACAAGCTGAGATATTATGGATTCAGAACGAACTATGGGGCCTTTAATGGGTATAACACCGATTTTGTCCTGAATATGAAAGTCAGTTCCAAATATGGTTAATATGAGATAGGCAGATACACTCAATATTATTATTGCACCTACAAGGACCCCTAAAGCCCAGACAATGGTCTTTGCCCTTGTCCTCATCAGGAGAGTTCTTTACCCTTTACATTCAAATTTATGAGATTTCTCTTTAGGATCTCACCCAGATTGGATGTAACTTCGCTTTTATTCTTCTGCATATAGCTTCTGATTTCACTCTTTTCTTCCTGTTCCTGGATTCTTTTAATAGATAGACCAATCTTTTTCTTTTCCTTTGATACATTTATGACTTTTGCGTCAATCACATCTCCCACATTATACCTACTTGTCGGATTCCCTGGACTGTCCTTAGGGATTTCAGATATATGAATCAGCCCCTCTATTCCCTCTTCAAGCTCTAAGAATATGCCAAAGTCTGTGATATTTGTAATTGTGCCTGTTACTCTGCTACCCACCGGATATCTTTCAGGAACACTCTCCCAAGGATCAGGTAAAAGCTGTTTAATTCCAAGTGAAAATCTCTCATTTTCTTTATCTATATTTAATACTACTGCCTGCACCTTTTGCCCCTTTCGGTATAGATCTGCAGGGTGGTTTATCCTCTTTGTCCAAGATATGTCTGATACATGAACCAATCCATCAATTCCCTCGTCTATGCCTATAAATAGACCAAAGTCTGTAATATTCTTTATTCTTCCTTCAATAACAGTGCCTACAGGGTATTTTTCAGAGACAATATCCCAAGGGTTGGGCTGAACCTGTTTAAGCCCCAAGGAGATACGCTTCTTTTCAGGCTCTATATTCAATACCACCGTCTCAACCATATCTCCTATCTTAACCACTTGCGAAGGATGTTTAATCTTCTTGGACCAAGAGAGCTCAGATATATGAATCAGCCCCTCTATTCCCTCTTCTAATTCCACAAATGCACCATAATCAGCGATACTCACAACCTTTCCTTTAACCCTCTTACCTATAGGGTATCTTTCAGAAGCCCTATTCCAGGGATTAGGGGTAAGCTGTTTTATTCCTAAGGATACCCTCTCTTTCTTTCTGTCGAAATGAAGCACCTTTACTTTTATCCTATCTCCCACCCTGTAATTTTCAGAAGGATGTTTAACTCTACCCCAGGACATATCCGTTATATGCACTAAACCATCAAGTCCCCCTAAGTCTATAAATAGTCCATAGTCTGTTATATTTTTTACCACACCTTCTAACACAAGCCCCTCTTTGAGCATATCCAGGAGTCTCTTCTTCTTTCTTTCCCTTTCTTCCTCCAAAATGGCCCTTCTGGAAACCACAATATTCCCATTTTTAAGATTATATTTGAGTATCTTAAAAGAGTGTTCTGTCCCCACCCAGGAGTCAAAGTTCTTTACAGGTTTAAGATCAATATGGGAGCCTGGAAGAAATGCCTTTAATCCTCCAAGATCCACCGACATTCCTCCTTTAACCCTGGCAACTATCTTACCTTTAATGTATTCATTTTCCTGATGCATCCTCTTAATCTTTTCCCACATCCTGATCTTCAATGCCTTATCATATGAAAGCAATATATCTCCGTCTTCTTCATCCGCCTTTTCCACCAGCACCTCAATGCTTTCCCCCACTTTTACGGGGAGATCTCCATCAGAGTTGATAAATTCGTCCAATGGTATATAACCTTCTGACTTATAGCCAATATCCACTATTACACAGTCTTTCCCGATCTTTACCACTTCACCTTTAAGCAGTTCCCCCTGTCTTATGGATTTAAGACTCTTCTCGTATAACTCCGCAAAGGGATCGTCACTAAATTCATTAGAATCTTCATGAGTAATCTCTTGTGTTGTTGATTCATTTGATATTATCTCATTCATTTAAACTCTTTCCCCCTATTGAAATTTTAAAAGATAGAGTCTCTATTATCAGAATTAATCATATAATTCAACTTCTTTTATCTTAAAAATTAGCTTTTCAAGCACTTCTTGAATCCCCATTTCCGTGGTATCTACTATTATTGCATCTTTTGCAGCCCTAAGTGGAGCAATGTCTCTTGAGATGTCCTGTTCATCACGCCTCTTTAGGTCCTCCATAATCTTTTCAAATTCCACAACCACTCCCTTTTCTTTTAATTGTATATATCTCCTTTTTGCCCTCTCTTTCAGGGTGGCAGTGAGAAAAAATTTAATCTTTGCACGGGGAAATACCACGGTTCCCATATCCCTTCCCTCTGCAATCACATTTCCTTTCGCTGCCAATCCTCTTTGGAGTTCAAGCAGCGCCTCTCTGACCTCTTTTATTGCAGATATGCGGGATGATAACATATCCATCTCTGGGGTTCTTAGATGCTCACTTACCTCTAACCCATTTACATAGATAAAGGTGTCATCCTCATCATATTCAAACCTAATATCCATATTCTTTACAATCTCATATAGTCTTTTTCTGTCCTTTATATCAATCCCTTTATCTTTTATCTCATAGGCAACAGCACGGTACAAGGCCCCTGTATCCAGATAGGTAAACCCCAGTCTTTTAGCAAGGAGTCTTGCAATAGTGCTCTTTCCGGATCCAGCAGGTCCATCTATTGTTATTACGGTGTTACGTTTCATTCCTGTTCTCTAAGGGACTTCTCCAAGACCTTTATAAATCTTCTATTTTCCTCCATCAGCCCCACATTTACCCTTATATGTCTGGGGAGACCAAATCCATCCATAGGTCTTATTATTACCCCCTCTTTTAGCATCTGAGTATAGAGGGTCTTTGCATCCAAAGGTGTCTCAATGAGGATAAAGTTGGTATGGGAAGGAATATAATTGAGCCTTAGCCTCTTAAGTTCAGAGTAGATATATTCCTTTCCCTTAGAGACCAGTCTAAGGATTGCATCTATGAAATCCCTATCCTTCAGTGCTGCTGTCGCTGCTATCTGTCCTAATGTGTTTACATTGAAGGGTTGTCTGACCCTATTCATAAAATGGATAAGTTTTGAAGCTCCAATTCCATATCCTACCCTTAGGCCTGCAAGGCCATAGAGTTTTGAAAATGTCCTTACAACTATCAGATTGGTAAATTTTTTGAGAAGTTCTATTGCAGTCCTTATTTCAGGGTCATCCACAAATTCAATATAGGCTTCATCAATTACAACTATTATATCTTTTTGCGGAATCTGCTCTATAAATTCTGCTAAGGTATCAAATTTAATTGCAGATCCTGTGGGATTATGAGGATTGTTAAGGAATATCACCTTTGTATCGCTGTCAATAAGGTTTAGGATACTGTCTAAGTCAATGGTAAATCCTTCTTTTAAAGGCGTCTTTTTTATCTTGGCACCCATACTGAGGGAGATCTTTTCATACATCAAAAAGCCAGGTTCAGGAATAATTACTGCTTGATGAGGTCTAAGAAATGTTCTCATTATAAGTTCTATTATCTCATTTGAGCCGTTTCCGATGATAATCTCTTCTTTTGAAATACCAAGTCTGGATGACAATTCCTCTTTTAAGAGCTTACAGTCACCATCTGGGTATCTGTTAAGATTGCCCAAGTATTCTTTGATCTTTCTAATCGCTAAAGGTGATGGCCCTAATGGATTCTCATTGGATGCAAGCTTTATGGATTCTCTAATTCCCAATTCCCTTTGAAGCTCTTCCAGGGACTTGCCCGGCACATAGGGTGGAATCTCCTCTATCCATTCTGGCACCAATCTTTTCATAAGCTATGATTTTCTATATAAGGGATTAAAAAATATCAAGCAAATTATTGCTCCTTTAGCCTTGCAGATTTATTAATTGACAGAATTTTGCCTTTTTTTTATAAAAACAGCTGTTTATGATTTTTTAAAAGTGGTAGCCAAAGCAGGAGGAAGGAGTTATGAATAAGTCAGGATTGATTGAGACACTGGCAAGGGAAGAAAATATCTCTATAAAAAAGGCAGAGGAGGTGGTAAACTCTGTTTTTAAAGGAATGGAAGAGGCCCTCTTAAGGGAGGAACGGATTGAGATCAGAGGATTTGGAAGTTTTAAAGTGAAACACTACGATGGTTACTTAGGAAGGAATCCCAAGACTGGTGAAGTGATTCAGGTGAAGGCTAAAAGACTTCCATTTTTTAAAGTTGGAAAGGAACTCAAAGAGAGGGTGGATATATATTGATGAGTATAGCTTCCCTGGTCGTGCTTAGGCGGGGAGTTAGCGGTGCCCTGAACCCGAAATCCGCTCAGCGGGGCCGAGAGTCCTTAATGAGGGCTTCTGTCCGGAATTCAACCTTACTGTGTTGAGGGAGGAATGGAACTCACGTGTCAGACGCTTACGAATCCCGTCAGGTCCGGAAGGAAGCAGCGGTAAGTAAGTTCGGTCTGTGTCGTGAGGGAATCTATTCCCACTCTCAATGCAGGAGGCAATTTCGGATAGGGTTCGAATAAGGATGCACGACCAGGGAATATTTTATATAAATTCTTTAAAGTTTACTAAATACAGATATAGAGATAGAAAAATCATATATTCCCAGTTTCAATCTCTCCTCTCCTATCCTCAGATAAGCCATTTCATATTTACCAGATGGGGAGGGTATAGTAAGAGGCCCTTTCATGAGCTTAATGTAAGCTTTTGGGTGGGAGATAGGGAGGAGGATGTAAGACAGAATATCTCTCTTATTAAGGATATATCTGGAGCAAAAAGGATCATTTTTCTTAATCAGATCCACAGTGACAAGATAGTATGTATAAAAAGTGGGGAAGAAGATTACTGCAAAGAGGATGGGGATGGGATAATCACTGATATCCCATCCATAGCCTTAATGATAAAGGTGGCAGATTGCCAGTCCATATTTATGTTTGATCCTAAAAGAGGTGTTGTAGGAAACATACACAACGGATGGAGAGGGGCTGTAAGGAATGTTCTATCCAGAGCAGTGCATCTCTTTATGGAAGAGTTTAATTCCTCCCCTTCAGACATCCTCTGCTATATATCCCCCTCTTTGGGTCCATGCTGTGCAGAATTTAGATCATATAGTGAGATATTTCCGAAGGAATTTGAGAGCTTTAAAATGGATAAATTCCATTTTAATCTTTGGGATATCAGCGAATATCAGCTAAGAGAGGCAGGAATTCCTAAGGAGAATATAGAGATTTCTCGAATCTGCACCAGATGTAGGTCAGATCTATTCTATTCATTTAGAAGAGAAGGTATCACAGGCAGATCTGCAACCCTTATTATGCTTTCGAGACCTTTGCATAACCCCTCTTTATACTGGGGGTTACACCCCCAGACCCCCAAAAATTAACCTAAAATAACCCATAATTACAGCTTTTTTATGAGAGCTTTGAAAAATTCAAAGCTCTCGCTTTCCATATAATTTCCCTTTACTTATGTCTTTCTTTTTTTCCATAATATAAGTCTATTTAATAGAGGGGCAGGTTATGTTTTGTAGTGGAAGGGGCTATTAGTTTAAGATGGCAGAGGTCTTACCGTTTAGAGGTTGGGTGTATAACAGCAGATTTAGCGAAGAGATTCATAAATTACTAACCCCTCCCTATGATGTAATAAGCCCAGAGGAGCAGGACTACTATCATGAGATTCATCCATACAATATCATTAGGCTGATTCTGGGTAAAAAGAAGAGGGGAGATACAGACTGGGACAACCAATATACTCGAGCAGCCGATTGTCTTCAGAGATGGATTTCAGATGAGATATTAATAAGATTAAAGGAGCCCTGTTTTCTCTTATACTCTGTAAGATACGATCCTCTGAATGGTGAAAGTCAAAAGATCAGATGGGGATTTTTATGTGTGGTGAGGATTGAAGAGGAAGACTCTGAGATAATCATTCCCCATGAAAGGACATTTTCTGCATATAAACAGGATCGTTTAAAACTAATGAAGGCATGTAATGCCCAGCTAAGCCCCATATTTGGTCTATATGAAGATCGGGAGGATCTTATCATATCTTCATTGAAGAGAGGAATCTTGGATGAGCCCCTCTTTAAATTCAGATATCTGGATGGGACAGAACACATGATATGGGAAGTGGAAGATAGGGAGATTATAGAATATGTAATAGAGATGATGAAGGATAAGAAGATATTTATTGCAGACGGTCATCATAGATATGAGACAGCTCGTATATATAGGAATATGATGGTTGCAAGGTTTGGTTCCAAGCCCAAAGAGAGGGTATATAACTTTGTTATGTTTTATCTTTGCAATATGTATCAGGAAGGACTCACGATCCTGCCTGCGCACAGACTTATAAAGAGTTGCCCTGGCTTTTCCCTTTCCAGATTCTTTGAAGATATTAAAAGATATTTTTCTATTAAGATCCTATCTGAAGGAATAAATCATGAAAAGTTACCAGAGATACTTGCTGAAGCAGGCAGAGATAATACCGCCTTCATTTTCCATTTTAAAGGTGATAAGAGATTTTTTCTGCTTACTCTAAAAGAGGGAAGAAGAGAAGAGATGGGTGATGATCTTCATCCCTCTCTTAAGAGGCTTGATGTATTGGTGCTTTCAAGATTAATCTTTCAAAAAGTGCTTGGATTTTCAAAGGGTGATCTTGATGATGAAAAGATTTTTCACTATAATAACAAAATCTTACAGTGTATAAAATCTGTAAGAGATGGCCACTATGATATGGTCTTTATGGTAAATCCCACTAAGATTGAGCATGTCAAAGAGGTAACCTCCAACTCTCTTATAATGCCCAGAAAGAGCACCTTCTTTTATCCAAAGGTATTAACAGGCATTGTTATAAATAAGATCAATCCCTATGAGACAATCAAGATATCTAAGAGCTGAAATCCTGAATGATGAGACCCTTGATCCCTTCTTGGAGGGAAAGATTAAGGTAATTCAGTCAAAGAGGGGTTACAGATTCTCAGTGGATGCCCTCTTACTTGCCCGTTTTGTAACCGTAAGGGAAAAGGAGATCGTGGTGGATCTGGGAACTGGTTGTGGCATCATACCTCTTATCATTAATTCAGAAAAGGTAAGACCAGCATATACGATCGGTGTGGAAATACAATGGGATCTTGCCTATCAGGCAATGAGAAATATGAGGATAAACGGGTTTGGAGATAGCACTGGAATTGTTCAGGCAGATCTAAGGCAGATCCCTTTAAAATCACATTTTGCACATTGTATCATATGCAACCCTCCATATAGAAGAGCAAAGAGTGGCAGAATAAATCCAGATCTTCAAAAGGCAATCGCTCGGCATGAGATCTTGGTATCTTTGGAAGATATCATTAAGGTGGCAGGCTACCTCTTAAGACCAAAGGGAAGGATAGCTATGATATACAGGGCAGATAGACTTATTGATATGATATATCTCATGCGAAGATACTCATTTGAGCCAAAGAGGCTTCAGCTTATATATTCAGGCCCTCAAAGAGAATGTAGATTGTTTTTAATAGAATCTGTATATATGGGAAGGCCTCAACTAACCATCTTACCGCCTATCCTGAATTCAAAATAGGCTCTATCTTCTTTATAACATTGACTCCAAGTCTTTTATTTATCTTATGGATAAGATCTCTTTCAAGGAATCTTATCTCTTGAATCCATATGGAATCCTTTACTGCAAGCCTTATCTTTCCATTCTTAATCCAGAGAACCTTTGAGTTCTCTTTTATGTCTGGATCTGCCACCTCATCCCAGATCTTCCATACGCGGAGTTCGTCTTGGGTCGGGAATCTGCCCCTTCTTTGAATTATCTCAGATAATATCTCTTTTATGGAGACAGGATCTTTCCTTTTCATAACCTTTAATTCTTGACGCCTCTAAATTTAACCTATAATTTATCATCTATAGTCCTTAAAATAAAAGAGGAAAATATGCCTATAGATTGGGATCCGGAAAAGTGGCAGAGACAGAAACAGAGGGGGCCTGAGTTCAGAGCACAAGATATAGGGAATTTCTTTAAGAGATTTAAAGGGAGATTCCCTGGTATATGGCTTTTAATTGCCATATTCCTTGCCATATATATGGCAACATCCATGTTCTATACAGTTGAGGTTGATGAGGTAGGAGTAGTTCAGAGATTTGGAAAATTTGTCAGGATCACACATCCGGGGTTAAATATAAAACTCCCTTTTGGAATTGAAAAGGTAACTAAGGTAAAGGTTAGAAGGATATTTAAAGAGGAATTCGGTTTCAGGACTCTTAAGGCAGGTATAAAGACCAGATATGCCCCTGATAAGAAATATCAGGATGAATATCTAATGCTTACCGGGGATCTGAATGTGGGGGTGGTTCAGTGGGCAGTTCATTACCGGATCTCAGACCCCTATAAATATCTATTCAAAGTAAGGGATGTTAGAGGAACCCTCAGGGACATATCAGAGGCAGTTATGAGACTTGTTGTGGGTGATAGAAGCATAAATGAGGTAATAAGTAGAAGGGCAGAGATTGCATTAGAAGCCAAGACCCTTCTTCAAGAAGAGCTCAACAGGGCAGAATGTGGTATAACTATAACCACTATAGAGATGAAAAATACCAGTGTTCCAAAGCCTGTTCAACCCTCATTTAATGAGGTAAATCAGGCCATCCAGGAAAAGGAGAAGATGATCTATGAGGCCAAGGAAAAATACAATAAGGTGATTCCTGCTGCAAGGGGTGAGGCTGAAAAGACAATAAGAAGGGCCGAAGGATATGCACTGGAGAGAATCAATAAGGCAAGGGGTGATGCATCAAGATTTAAGGCATTGTATCAAGAGTATGTAAAGGCAAAGGATATAACAAAGAGGAGGCTGTATTTAGAGGCAATAGAGAAGGTCTTTTCCAATATCAAAAAGAAATATATCGTGGATGAAAATCAGAAAAATCTTCTTCCTTTCCTGAAGCTGAATTCAGGGGAAAAGGAGAAACTTAGATGAGAAAGAGATCTTTAATAGTTTTGCTGATAGTTTTCCTGATTATCTTATACAATTCCTTTTTTATTGTAGATGAAAGACAACAGGTCGTGATAACCCAATTTGGTGAAGCAATGGGAGAACCCAAGACCAAACCAGGCCTATATCTCAAGATTCCCTTTATCCAAAAGGCAAACTACTTTCCAAAGACATTGCTTGAGTGGGATGGAGACCCTGGCCAGATTCCCACCTTAGATAAGACGTTTATCTGGGTTGATACCTTTGCCAGATGGAAGATTGGGGATCCCTTAAGGTTCTTTCAGACCGTTAATAATGAGATTGCAGCCCAGAGCCGATTGGATGATATTATTGATTCAGCGGTAAGGAATTTTATTACCTCCTTTCCACTGATAGAGACAGTTAGAAAGAGCAACAGAAAATTCCAGGAGCTTGAGCTGGGAGCAGATAAGATTAAGGAATTAACCCCCTTGGGTGAGGTAAAGGTGGGAAGGCAGAAGATGCTTGAAGGTATTATGAAGCAGGCCCAACAAAAGGTAAGGGAATTTGGCATAGAGCTTGTGGATGTTAAGATAAAGAGATTGAACTATATTGAGGATGTGCGAAGGTCCATATACCAGAGGATGATTGCAGAAAGAAAACAGATGGCTGAGAAATTTCGTTCCGAAGGAAGGGGTGAAGCACAGAAGATTGAAGGTGAGATGGAAAAGGAATTAAAGCGTATCACATCAGAGGCCTATAGAAAGGCACAGGAGATAAAAGGCAGAGGTGATGCAGAAGCAACAAGGATATATGCTGAGGCATTTTCAGTGGATCCCCAATTTTATTCCTTTATTAAGACCCTTGAAACCTATAAAGAGGTATTAAGGGATAATACCACATTGGTGCTTTCCACAGATTCAGAATTTTTAGGATATCTAAAGGGATATAAAGACTCCTCAGAGGAGGAATAGAGATATGGTAAGAACAGAGATTCAGCTATTTTTAAAGAATGTGCCAGGTGAGTTGGGAAAGCTTGCAGAGCTTCTTGCAGGTGCAGGTATAAACATTGATGCACTCACCATTCAGGATGCATCAGCATATGTGCAAGAGCTATTTAAGGCAAGGGGGAAATCCCTTAAAAGGATAGCTCCGGCTGCCTCATATGGATCCATGCAGAAAGACTCTGCAGAGTTTGCACTTATTCGCCTCTTGGTGGACAATACGGATAAGGCCATAGATCTTCTTTCAAAGAATGGATATGTCTTTGATATAACGCCGGTAATTGCCCTTGTGCTTGAAAATAGACCAGGCACACTTGCCGCTATGGCTAAAAAATTTGGTCAAGAGGGTATTAATATCAACTATGTATATGGATCTGCACTTCCTGGAGATGAAAAATCTCTCTTTGTATTTTCTCCTGAAGATATAGAGCTTGCAGCTCAGATATTTAAAGAAGAAGAGACTTCAACTTAATAGTCTCTCTATCTTTTCGATATCTTGGGGAGTGTCAACCTCATAGGAGTCAAAAGGACTCTCTACCGCCTTGATCTTAATTCCATTTTCAATTGCTCTTAACTGTTCAAGACTTTCTGCTATTTCGAGCCTTCCACGGGGAAGAGTGGTATATTGTTGTAGAAAATTCATCCTGTATGCATAAAATCCTAAATGCTTATAGTATATCCTCTCTATCTCGCTGTCCCTATAAAATGGTATGGGAGATCTGGAAAAGAATATGGCAAATCCATTTAAGTCCATAACCACCTTGACGCAATTCCTATCATCAATTTCTCTCTTGTCTCTAATCCTATAGATAAGGGTGCTCATCTGAATTGATGGATCATTTAGCATGGAATCTATAAGAAGATTTAATACATTACCCTTGAATAGAGGTTGATCCCCCTGAATATTTACTACTATATCCGAAGAGCTCAATTTTAAGTATCTTGCAGCCTCAGCAACCCTATCAGTTCCTGTAGGATGCTCCCTTTTAGTTATTATTACCTTTCCCCCAAATTCTTCAACACGGCTCTTTATCCTTTGGTCATCCGTAGCAATCCAGATATCTGTCAATCTTTCACATTCTGATGCACGCAAAAATACATGTTCTATCATAGACTTACCTTTAATTAGGGCAAGGGGTTTCCCAGGGAAGCGACTGGACCCATATCTGGAAGGTATAATGCCAACTATCTTCATCTAATCTTCCTGATAAGTTGCACAACTATCCTCTGATTCCCATACACTTACTTTGGAAACCCTAACATTTTCAAAATGAAGTTCCTCCTTTAGCCTCTTGAAGATAAGATGTGCAATGTTTTCTGTGGATGGAGGCCTATCTTTAAATTCAGGCAATTCATTTAAAAATTGATGGTCAAACCTATTGAGCACACGATTTAAGGTATCCTTAAGGATTCTAAAATCCAGAAGCATACCATCTTTATTTAGCTCTTTCCCTCTAAGGTATGCCTCTACTTTCCAGTTGTGCCCGTGTAGTCTTTCACATCGTCCAGTAAAATCCTTTAGTTGATGGGCTGCAGAAAAATGGGAAATTATCTTTATCTCATACATAAAGATCTCCTCTAAGAGAGCCCGTCCCTCCATAGGATAGATATTTTTATAGAGGGACGGACCATCTCTCTTTAACTCTTCTTTGAGGTAATGGTATGAAATGGGGTGATCTGCTGTTTAACTTTGGTGCTTTTACACTTGGGACATCTGAATTTTCCCTTTTCATATTCCGAGATGGACATGCTCAGGGTAAAACTCTTTTTACATTTCTCACAACGAAACTCATATACAGGCATACCCCACCTCCTTTTGTATTTAAAATCACATATAAATAATAGGATTTTCTTAATAATTGTCAATAAATATGAGGCTCTATTATAAAATTATGTGGATTGAAATTAGAGATAAGAGCTTTGAATTTTTCAAAGCTCTTATAAAAAAGGGGTTAACTTGCTAATTCCCCGTGGTTTGCCACAGGGTTACCTTATGTAGTAGTGTGGTTATGTGGTTAGAAGTAAGAGTCAAGGGAATGAGGTAAAAAAGGGATATCATTGTGCATGGCAGATACATTCCACATAGTATTTCCAGTTAAGTATAGGAGGGCGT
>CBFDUE010000043.1:0-20328 GCA_965613025.1 uncultured bacterium | reverse complement strand
AAATTCAAAGCTCTCCATAGTTGGCACTAACTTATTTACATTTTTCAAGTAGTGATCCGGTCTTGACAAGGCTTTTGGCCGCCTCTTCCTCCAGCAACTGTCCAAAAAGTTTTGTTAAATCGCTCCTATTCAACTATTTTTGATGCATAAAACTCGTCTATCTCTTTTTGAGAATAATTCAAGTCCTTTAGAATACTTAACGTATCCTGTCCAGGGGCAGGAGGAGGATTTTTAACCTTGTAAGGTGTCTCTGATAACTTAATGGGACAACCAGTCTGTTTAAAGGTACCAACCCCCGGTGTAGTGACATCTATAAACATATTTCTATGAAGCGCATGCGGATCAGAGACAAGATCATCAAACTCATGGACCTTGTTCACCCCTACATCTTTTAACAAATCAATCCATTCATCTCTGGTTTTAGTAAGAAAAATGTTTCTAAATTCCGCAATTGTCTCGTTTACCTTTTCATCACCAGGATTTTGATAAGGGATCAGGTCTTCTCGGCCCAATTTCTCACATAACTTTTCCCAAAAATGAGGTTCGCGGATTGCAATGCATAGGTATTTGCCATCTTTGGCTTTGTAAATGTTGTATGCGGGCCTCTTTCCACTCAGAAAAACCTCTCCCTTATTTGGCTGAACCTGACCATCTTCAAAGTAACGGATAAGTGGTGCTGTAAGCCAAGATATGGCACCATCCATCATGGCTATATCAACAAACTGTCCACGGCCTGTCTTTTCTCTAGCTGCCAATGCCAATAAAATACCTATGGTAGCATACATAGCTCCGGCAAGATCAGCTATCTTAATTCCTGGCACTATGGGAGGGAAAGCGCCTTCATTGACAACACTGAGTATACCGCTTACCCCCATACAAGTTAGGTCACGCCCTGGCAAGGGACTATAAGGCCCATCCTGTCCATACCCTGTGAGGGAGCAGTAAATAATCCGGGTATTAATTTTACTAACAGTCTCATAATCAATGCCCAGACTTTTCATTACTCCAGGTCTATTCTGTTCTATCACAACATCTGATTGTTTTGCTAACCTGAAAAAGATCTCTCGTCCAGCATTAGATTTAAGATCCAGAACAATGCTCTTTTTGCTGCGGTCTAAAGTATTAGCAGCTGTCCATCGTTTCATCAGTTCATCTGTAGGCTCTTTTCCGCCATGTGTTATACTGTAAATTCTTTTTCTGAAATTACTCCTTTCAATCTTTATCACATCCGCGCCCATTTCTGCAAAAATTAGAGTAGGTATTTGACCTGGAACAAAATTTGTGAAATCTAGGATTCGTATACCTTCCAAGGGTAAAGCCATCTTGTTTTACCTCCCATCATATTATTTTAACTTTAAACTTGGTCATATTCAGCAGTCCATATATCCTTCTCAAAATCTATAAAGTAGGTACCTAAAGATCTATTGTTTTTCATCTTGCCTAACCTTTCAAATTATATATTTTTCGATTATGCCTATAATATTGTTTCCTTTATTACCTGACTCACGTAATATACCCTTTTACCTTTCTGTCTCTTCTTGGAAGCATGACTTAGGCGGAGAAAACATGCTGGGCAGGAGGTTATTACATCTCTTGTTGGGACGTTATCAAGAACCTGAGCAGCTATATCTATAGCTAAGTCTAAGAAATTTCCAGCCACTCCTCCACCTCCCCCACAACATGGCGCCAGGACCTTATTTTCTTCCATTTCTATTAAATTAATACCACATAATCTCAATATTTCTCTGGGTTCTTCATAAATCCCCCCAACCCTTGCCAATTCGCAAGGGTCATGATAGGTAGACTCTGAGTTTCTATGATATCTTAGACCTTTGGTCTCACCTCTTTCTTTTAGCACAGGAAGCAATACTTCAACTATATGGAATACTTTCAGGTCCATTTCCCCAAGTAATTCTGGAAGCCAGTCCTTGAAAGTACGATAGCAACCAGGGCAAAGAGTAATAATTCTTCTTATTCCTAATCGATTGAAATTCTCGATATTCTCAATGAATTGCCCCCTGGCAAGCTCACTCTCTCCCATATTGTATAGGTAATGTCCACAGCAGACCTCTTCTTTTGTCATGGTAAAATCAATAGCTAATTTTCTAAGCAGAAGGTATGATGAGATAGCAATATCCTTCAGCCAATAAGAAGGCATGCAACCAACAAAAAGTAGAGTCTCCGATTCTTTCTTAGGGAATTTCTCTGGCAACCATTCCCATCTCTTTTCCGGTGGCCCAAGTTTTGGATTACCTGTCTTTCGGATTGCCTCCATTTGCTCTTTCACCTTATTCACTAATAATGGGGTATCTTCTTTTTTTATGAGTTCTCCCTGAGCTTTTCGGATGATTTGAGGTATATCTATTTCTTCTGGGCACACTTTGAGGCAACGCTCACATTTTAGACAGCTATAAAGACCTTCTATCTCTTCCAAACTAGCTTTTTCCCCCTGGAGGATTTTACCGGCTGCCTTAAGCCTTGATATGGGTAAATACACTTGTTTGGGGGCTGTCAAATAGATTTGACAGACATCAGAGCAAATTTCACACTCCATACACAAATCTATCTGGGTAACAAGATCCATATCCTATAGCATTTTCTGTTCATCTGTAAGTCTATATTCCATCTTTACTCTCTTTTCAACAAGAAATGTGTCTTTTATTAGGACCGATATATCGGTAAGATCCCAAACTTTTTAAGCACCAGCCCACCTCCCTTTTGAAGGTTGTCCGGGTGAACTCTCCAGCGGATGTTGATCTGAACCTGGCACAAAAAAGGAGAAAATAACAGAAAAGAGGCACAGCACCACTAAAAACATCCAGCCATAAAAATATCCAAAAGAGTCCGTCACTCTCCCAAAGGTCACTGGACCAAGGAAAAGGCCAGACCAGGAAATTGTCGAGGCAAAGCCTACGGAGGTAGCGGTCTTTTTATCGCTGCTGACTTCTGTTACCATAACCATGGCAATACCATTCCAGCCCAAAGTGGAAAGGCCTATCACAACAATTATAGGAAGCAAGAACCATTGTGGACAAGTTTTTTTACAAAGGGCCAATATGGTAATACTCAAGGCGGCCAGCCCACATATAGTCATCAAAATCGGCTTTCGTCTCCCATTGAATAGACGGTCACTAACTACCCCCCAAAAAATCCTGCCAACCGTACCGCTGATCATCACGATAGCAAAAAGCGAACCCGCTGCGGTCAATGAGTAACCAAGCATTTCATTTATATAGAGCAACAGGAAAGTAACAATGATGCCTTGTGCAAACCCAAGCATCGCCATAACCACTGATATGGCAAGTAATGCCTTATTAGTAAAAAGCCCCCTGAATTCAGATGTTAAAGAGCGGCTATCTTTTGATAATAAATTCTTTTTATTATCTCTGTCACCTCTTGGATTCCGATAAAGGGTGAAAGCAAATACTATCATGGCCATAATCATTAATCCAACAACCTGCATTGCTGCAAAGGGCCCCAGCCTCTTGGAAAGAAAAACCAACAATATACCAGCTAATCCACCCCAACAGTTACAGCAGATTGCCTCAGCCCAAAGACAGTACCTCTTGTTTTTTGATCAAACCATATGAAGAGGCCCTTTGATGCTACCGGATTTCCCATTCCATAACCGATTCCGGCAACCGCAACAATAATCAAAAAAATTGAATAATAACTGTGTGCAAGGTCTAAAAAAAACAAAGGCACACCAGTTAGTCCTAACCATAAGAGGATGCTATTTCTCACTCCAAAACAATCAACGACAACCCCTGCAGGTAAAGCCGACAGAGCAGCAGCAAAATAGAATGTCGAACTTATGCTGCCTATTTGTGTTCCACTCAAAGACATTGTGTCTCTTAGAAACGGTGCAAGCGGGCCCCAGCTATATCCTGCGATTGAGAGAATGAGCTGAGACAGGACGAAAATAATTAATATAATCACCCTGTGATGATCTGAGGTAATATTAGCTTTTGTATCAGCCATTAGAATAATTCCTGCCTATCCACATCCTTCAGCTCATCACAGGGGAATATTTCCGTGATATTTAGGGTATATTTTTTGAGGACGTTGTTTTGTCTGAAGGAATTCCAGTGTCCTAATCAACATCCTTCTGGTATCTTTGGGCTCGATAATATCATCTATTCCCCAGTTTGCCGAAGCTTCCCGCATCGGATTGGAATACTTTTCGGTAAATTCTTCGAGCCTTTTTCGTCTGACTTCTTGAGGATTTTTGGACTCTCTGATCTCTTTACCAAAATAGAGTTCCACTGATGCCTCCGCTCCCAAAACACCTACCTCAACAATAGGCCAATAATAGACCTGATCTGTGCCCAAGCCTGGCACCACTCCCATACCAAGATTTCCTCCCCCATAACATTTTCGCAAAACAACTGCTATCCGCGGAACAGTTGCCTCACACAGCGCATACAGGACCTTTGCCCCATGGCGGATAATACCTTTGCGCTCCTGGTCGCTTCCAGGTAGGTAGGCAGGGGTATCTACCAGTAAGACAAGAGGTATATTAAAACAATCGCAGAACCTTATGAATCTGGCCTGCTTGTCAGAACTGTCTACGGTCAGACTCCCTGCCCGAACCATCGGTTGATTAGCTACGATTCCTACAACCTTATTATTCAAACGTCCAAAACCTACTATTATCTCTCCAGCAAACTCGGGTTTTATTTCAAAAAAGCGACCTCTATCAACAAGTGAAAGGATTACCTTGTGCATATCATATGGCTTGTTCGGTGATGCAGGAACGATTTCATTAAGCTCATTATTGAGCCTTTCCTTATTATCCCCCATTTCTATGTAAGGTGGATCTTCTAAGCAGTTGGATGGCAGATAACTCAAGAGTTCCTTTATACCATCCAGACATTCCTTATCACTGGCATATCTCCTGTCAGCTACCCCGGTTATCTGACAGTGGAGTTTTGCACCCCCCAGGTCTTCATATGATATTTCTTCTCCTATTACAGTCTTAACCATTGCAGGTCCGGTTATGAACATATGGCTTTTCTTATCAACCATGAAGATGAAATCAGTAAGGGCAGGTGAGTAGACAGAGATTCCTGCACAGGTTCCCATAATGGCTGATATCTGAGGAATAAATCCTGAGGCTTGAGTATTGGGATAGAATATCGATGCGCCACTCTTTTCCATAAGATCTCCCAAAACAGTTTTTGACTCCTCGATTTTGGGAAGTCTAGCACCAGGTGAATCATGAAGACCGATGAGTGGGACTTTCATTCGAAGGGCCATTTCCACCGTCTTGTACATCTTGTAACCATGTAAAGCGCCTATTGAACCTCCCCGAACTGTCGCATCCTGAGAATACAGGCACACGGTTCTTCCGTCTATGGTACCGTAGCCACATACAATGCCATCTCCTGGGGCTTCCTCAAGATGGTTAAGCAACATGTTAAACTCTACAAAGCTACCTTTATCCAAAAGATAGTCTATCCTTTCTCGCGCTGTTAGCTTCCCTTTTTGATGCTGAAGAACAACCTTTTCCTCGCCCCCGCCCTTCAGTGCCCTCTCTTTTATCTCCCGAAGTTGCCTGATTCTTTCTTCTGTCCTATCTTCCATAGATATTCACCCCCTGCTTGCGCTTAATCTCCCTTAAATACTGGCTTCCTTTTCTCCCTGAACGCCGTAATCCCTTCCAAATGGTCCTTTGATGCAAGTGTAATGGATTCACAAAATGCTGCTTCATCTAAGGCTGTAGCCAGATCTGTCCGTAAGCCTTTATACACCTGCGATTTCATCAATCTAATGGCAATGGGAGGGCCATCTGCAATCTTTCTGGCAAGGCTCATAGTAACATTCTCCAATTCTTCGGCCGCTGCCAATTTATTAACCATACCAATCTCTTTAGCTTCCCTCGCTTCGAGCATATCCCCAGTAAACAGCAACTCAAGTGCCTTCCCCAATCCCATGGCCCTGGGATAGAGCCAGGCCGCACCGAATCCCGGAAAAAGCCCAATCTTTACAAATCCACACATGAATTTTGCGTTTTCGCTTGCAGTCCGAAGATCACAGGCTAAGGCAAGGTCAAATCCTGCCCCTACACATACCCCGTTGATCATGGCTATAGTGGGTTTTTCCATTTGATGGAGGGAGAGGATAATCTTTTTGGCAGACTTGAAAATAAAAGAACGTCTCAATTTCTCAACACTCTGCTCACCAAGTTCCTTTACATCACCTCCGCCCGGCATGATGTCCACATCGGCACCTGCGCAAAAGGCCTTTCCCGCTCCAGTAAGGATCAACACCCTTATGCTGTCATCTTCAGAAATATTTGAAAGAGCCTCCACCAACTCTTCCATCATCTGTCTGCTGATAGCATTCCTCTTCTCTGGTCTATTCAAGGTTAATGTCGCCAAATAATTCTCTTTGACTAATTCAATAGTTTGAAACCTCATGTTTTACTCCTCCTTTCATAACTTCATATCTAACCATTATTATGATACAGAACTTCAAATCACTGACAAAATCTCGCCTATAGATTGCACTGTCTCCAGATGCATAATTTTCTCAATCACCTTCTCTGCTGCAGAATGTGACAAAGCACTTGCGGTCATGAACTTCTCCTTCAGTTCTTCAACAGTCAACGGATTTTCAGATGACCCTTTGGGTGCAGAAGTATATTTCTCATATGTTATCCCATCTTTCATGTGTACCTTAACATGGGAGCTAAGCCCAACGTTAGAAAGCCCTTTTGCTTTTACCTTTTTCCTTAGTTCATTTAGTTCACGATCTCGCACCTTCTCTTCAGTGAGGTTTTCCGTCGTTATCTTCCCTTCAGCAAGGGCAAGGGCTGAAAGAAAGTAAATACTGAATCTTCCTTCATGCACGTTTCTTGGCTCGACTATGCCAGCAGCATCAAGTGGAAGTTCATCAATCTCTATTTCTATCTCTTTCACATCTGAGATTAGAGGGCCCTCTGTTCTATGGATCTCAACCATGAGATCTACTGTAGAATGCACTCACAATGGGGCAGGGTAAGTCTTGAAACAGACCTCTGAGAGGAAAAATTCTTCACCTAACCCATTTAATAAAGAGTTATAATCAGGGTTCTCTGTGAACAGATCAAAAAAACCGTGTTTTCCATCAAAAATATCGGAAGAACTCCCCAGTCCTTCTTTCGCAAGAAAGCAGGCCATAAGGCCATCTATAGCAGCCTTTCCAGCATGAAACGGTTTTGACATGGTGCCAAATACGTTCCGAAGTCCTCCTGCCGAGGTTCCTACTATGCCCAAGGCGTTTACTGTGGTATCCAGATCAAGATTGAGAAGACTTGCAACTCCGCTAACAGCGCCAAACCGTCCAATAGTAGAGGTTATATGCCATCCTCTCTCATAGTGAACGCGACCCACCGCCATGCCAAGCCTTAAGGTGGTGTCTATGGAAAGAACGATGGCTGTAAGCAAATCCTTTCCATTGGAATCCATATACTCCGCTATAGCCAGGATTGCAGGTAGAGTGGGAGCAGTGGTATGCAATATGGTAGACATGTGGTAATCATCAAAATCCAAGGCATGTGACAGCATGCCATTTATAAGAGCGGCGTTTATCAGGTCACACTTCTTATTGAATCCAATTACAGTTGCTGGGCCTGGATTTGAAAAAGCGGACAAGTATTTTTTAGCAACAGAACCAATATCGCTTTTTGCCCCTGCAATCGTAACCCCCAGCCAATCAAGAAGGCAAAGTTTTCCTATTTCCAATACATCTTGGGGGATTTGCGAGAACTTTGTCCCGATTGCATACTGGGCAATCTGTTTCGCTATATTCATCTCTTACCTCCCCTCAAAAATCGGGGTTCTCTTCTCCAGGAATGCCTTGAACCCTTCTTCCCTGTCTTTACTGTTCCAGCAGACATCGACTGCCATTTTCTCAAAGTCAAGGGTCTGTGCAAGATCCATCCTCCCAAAATTCTGGAGCCCCCTTTTGATAAAAGCTATTGGAAGAGGCGCATTATTGGCAATATTAAGTGCAAACTTTCTGGTCTCCTCAGCCAGCTTCTCGTGAGGAACCACTTTGTTGACCAAACCGATTCTCAATGCCTCGTTGGCATCGATGACTTCACCCGAAAAAAGAATTTCCGCTGCCTTGGCATAGCCCACCAGTCTCGGAAGAAAATAGATACCCCCCCAATCCGGGAATACGCCCCTCTTTACAAATACCTCTCCGAACCTGGCCCGATCGCTTGCGATTCGGATATCGCAGGCCAGGGCAAGATTGCACCCACCACCAGCTGCTACCCCGTTGACAGAGGCGATCACCGGTTTCTCCACCGAATTAATTAACATAACGATTTTCATGAAGGTATATCGCTCACTGGTTGCCCCCTTTCTAAGAGCCTGCGATTTGCCGGCCACGAATTCATCCACATCACCCCCTACACAAAAGGCCTTCCCAGCCCCTGTAATGACAATAACCCTCACATCATGATCTGTGCACGCATCTTCTAAGACTTCCAGGATCTCTTCACGCATATTTTCCACAAAGGCATTTAATTTTTCAGGACGATTTAGTGTAACGGTTGCAATACCTTCCCTTTTATCAAGCATGACATATTTCCATTTCATAGGTCCAACCCCTATTCAATTCCTTGTGCAATTTCTTTGATAACTTCTTCAATAGTCAATATCCTGTCGATCAACCCCGCCACCTGACCGCAGGGGAGGAGAGAAGCCTGAGCGTCTTCTCTGTCTTTTATATACAGATCATCGGCCTTCTTGTTAATCTTGTCACTATCTTCCCGTCTTTTATCCATATCGAGAATCTTCTGGGCCGCCTGGTTATTTAAGACCCTCATAGGCATTGCCCCTTTGCCCACGAGCACGGTGGAACGGTCATTTGCATGCAAAATCATATCCTTGAAATAGTCTGGCACCGGGCACTCACTTGTGGCTAAAAACCGGGTGCCAATCTCTGCACCACTTGCACCAAGGGCCAGCACAGCCCTAAATGTATTCGCATTGGCAATGCCACCTGCAGCCACCACCGGTATGCTTAAGGCCCTTGCCAACTGGGGAATAAGGCAGAAAGTGGTGGCCCCGTCCCTTCCCACGTGTCCTCCAGCCTCTATGCCTGTGGCAATAACAGCGTCTACACCAACATCTTCGGCCTTTTTTGCCATGTCTATGGTAGCGACCTTATGTAAGACCTTCAGCCCCGCCCCCTTAATCCTTTTAATGAACTTTTTTGGATTTCCTGCCGACGTTGTTATGACCTTGATCCCTTCCTCAATAGCCACTTCAATCAATTCATCTGTTCTGGGCCTATAAATTGGAAAATTCACTCCAAAGGGCTTTCTGGTCAATCTCTTTGCTTCCCTTATCTCTTTTCTTAGCCTTTCGGGCGTCATTGCTGAAGCTGCAATCTGGCCGAAGCCTCCATACTCAGATACAAGTGCAGCCATTTTGCCAAGAGTAATAAAACGCATTGGACCTAAGATAATGGGATATTGCGATCCCAAGATATCAGTTAATTTCTTTTCCATTCACTCTCCTCCTTTCATTCCACAAGCCGAAATATCATCTCACAGTAAGGATCACCACCAGCCAGACTTCTTAGGATCTTAAGATCGATCTTTTCTCCTGTTGCACCCTCGAAAATCCCTTTGTCCATTGCCATCATTGCCCTACATAACTCACTATGCGTGTCCTTAAGCCCCAGATTGCAGCGATAGCCCTTTATGTGAAAAATAGTGTCTGTGAGCTCAATAATATCTACAGGATTATTCCTTCTGCTTGCACCTTCGGAAAATGCCTTTCCAACGGTTTTCAGATTGCCATCCGGAAGGTTCTCTCGCATGCGCTCCCCCACTGACCGTCCCAATTTTCCGCACACATCCTCTATCAGGGGCAGGGACTCCGGACCAAACCTCTCATAGACCTTTCTGGCCAACAGGGCCAATGCGTCACGAGCACTCCTGACCTTCAATGGGCTTTCATTACCGGCATTCATAAGACCACCTCCTCCAGAAATTTTAATTCCCATCAATCTAACCCATATATCTAACCAACCACAGGGATAAAACCGGGAAGAGAATCATCAGGATCAGGCCAACGATTTCACAGATATAAAAAGGGGTTACACCCCTGATAATATCTGATAAAGTGATGTCCTTTGAAATCCCTTTAAGTACGTAAAGATTGAGACCTACAGGTGGTGTCTCAACCGCCATGTTAAAATTGACCATCAGGACGATGCCAAACCATATACCACTATAGCCCAAGGCAGTAACTACCGGATAAGCCAGCGGAAGGGTTATGAGCATCAAGGTAACTGCATCCACAAAACATCCCAAGATCAAAAAGAGGAAGTTCAGCATGAATATGGTAGCGAGTGGAGGCAGGCCAAGATTGATAACCCAATCGGTAACCACTGCCGGGATGCCATAAAGCGTTATCATATAATTGAAAAGAGAGGCCCCGAGCAAAATGGCATAAATCATTACTGATGGCGTGAGTGCCTTCATTAGCGTGGGAATCATGTCTTTCATTTTCAGAGTCCGATATATCAGTCCGCTGGCAATAAGCGCCAGCGCCACACCTATGGCGCCTGCCTCAGTGGGTGTAAACCAGCCCTTATACATCCCACCGATAATGACAGGGATGATAATCAGGCCCCAGAACGCCCTTTGGACGCTTTCAAATCTTTCACGCCAGCTTGAAGGGGGCTCCACAACGTTAATATCTCCGCGAAGGGCCCGTATTACAATCAACAGGCAATAGAGCAGGGCCAGTATTATGCCCGGAATTATCCCAGCGATGAATAGCTTGCCAATTGATTCTCCTGTGATCGCGCCATAGATTATTAAGGGGACACTCGGCGGGATAAGCATCCCAAGTCCTCCCCCGGCTGAAAGTGCCCCCAGGACTATTTTTTTGGGGTAGCCGCGGGTTGTCATCTCCGGGTAGGCCACAAGTCCTATGGTGGCAGCCGTTGCCACACTCGTTCCTGAAAGGGCTGAGAAAATGGCAGCAGCTGCAATAGTGGAAATCCCCAACCCTCCCGGGAGGCGACGCAGCCATTTTGCTGCAACATCATAGATGTAATTGCCGACATTTCCTTTCTCAAGTATTACGGCCATATAGATAAACAAAGGAATACAGGTGAATAAAAAGTTGCCCCCCTTTTCCCAGAACTGCCATGCAAATTGATACAGTCCCGGAACCCCGGACTGAAACAGGATCCCCACGACCCCTATTGCGGTCAAAACAAAGGCGATTGGCATGCCCATCGCGAAAAGGAAGAACAGAAGAATCAACAAGAATGAAATTTCATAAATAGGCATAACTTAATCCTTATCAAATCCTTCTGGTTTTCCTTCTTTGGTTACCAACCACTGAATATCAGCAAATAGCTGCCTGGCAAAAATCAGGACCAGCAAAATCGCACCAATTACGAGGGGAATCTGAATCCAATAAAGGGGATGGTGTAATTCCTCTACGGTCATCAGGTGGTTGGAATAGCTGCGCCAGACTAAAGACCATCCCTTCCAGCAAAGGACAAGGCTTAACAGGATACACAGAAGAGAAGAAACCACTCTACATATCACACGGAATGTAAGAGGGAGGTGCATGGTAACAAGGTCTACACAGACATGGCCATGCACCTTCTGGGTATAAGCAATCCCAAACCATATCATAAATATCTGTATGTAGCTGAGTATATGAAATGCCCAGATGGTGGGAGATCCCATTTTGCGAACCACCACCTCATAACAGGCAATTGGGGTAAGAACAAAGAGCAGAATGCCTGCGAATACGCCAAAAAAATGTACAGTTGCATCAATGGCGCTACAAAATCTATTAAGCACTCTTGAAAACTTCATTATGCCTCCTCGTAAGAAGCGCCGCCCTGCCATAGCCCTTATTGAGGAAGGGCAGCGCTTGAAAGGAAAGAGACAAAGTAATCTTTACTCATACTTCTGGACTATCTTTAGGATCTCAGTCGCATTTTCCCTACCAATTTCCAAGAATTTGATCTTGGCCGCCTCAAACATCACATTTCGCCATTCCTTCCATTGCTCGGAACCAAAGGCTATTACATTTACCTTCAGATTGGGCTGGGCTTTCAGAGTTTCTATTGCCTTAGCGGTGTCTTTAAGGACTTCCTCACTGGAATATTTCCAGGCCTCTTTGGCAACTTGCATCATAATCTTTCTGGCAGCAGGTTCCATCCTGTCCCAGACATTCTTGTTGATAACCAGGGTAAAGGGGAGCGCCGGGTAACAGACCATACCTCGAACCACTGTGATATATTTTTCCACTTCCATCCACTTTCGGACGACATGTGTGGTGGTGCCGCTTACCGCTCCATCAATGGTTCCTCTCTGGATACCGGTATAGACCTCGGCTGAAGACATGACCACAGGTGCTGCCCCTGCGGCCTCCAGGCCCTTGCTAAGCAGGGCACTGAAACTTCTGAGTTTTAGGCCTTTAAGATCACCGGGCCTGTAGATAGGCCTTTTAATATTACCAATACAATCCGCATCGCCGTAGTAGACGAACCCCAAAAGCTTACCTCCTTTGGATTTGAGCTCCTTATCTATGATCGGAATAACGGCCTCAGCAACCAATTCTACCTGTCTTTTGTTTGAAAACAGAAAGGGAAGTTCCCAGAAATGATTCGAAGGGGCATGTCCTGCCCATCGGCTGGAGGTAGCGATGCCCATAGAACATCCACCAGACATAACGCCCTCTGGTATCTCCTTATCCTTAAATAATGTCCCTGCTGCATAATGTTTGATCTTGATTTTGCCCCCGCTAAGTTCAGCAGCCCGTTTTACAATGAGATCTCCTGCCCTGCTCACTAAGTGGCCTAACGGCATCTGGGTGGCAAAGGTAAGACGGTAAGTCTTTTTGAGGACGGATCTGGCCTGAACAGGTGAGCTAAATGCTACAACTGTAATCAGAATAAATACCATCACCAGGTTAAAAAGTGGGTATAATTTTTTCATCTCTATCCTCCTTTCAATAGTTTAGTAACTCAAAGAATGCCTTTATCACTGTCTTTCTTTTCACCTCCTTCCTTCTATTGAGATATTGGATATACCACCCTTATTTTTCATGAATTTCTCCGTGAAAAAATCAAGTATCTCATTAAAAGATGAGTGGACTGGAAAAACTTTTGTGACACCAAGCTCTTCCAGCTTCGGGATATCGCTTGGCGGAATTACACCGCCAACGATTACCGGGATATCCATCCCTTTTTCTTTTAGTTTATCCATTAGCTTTCTTGTCAATTCTACGTGAACACCCGATAATATACTTAAGGCAATAACATCTACATCTTCCTGAACAGCAGCTGATACAATTTGATCAATGCTCTGCCTCAAGCCTGTATAAATGACCTCCATGCCTGCATTACGAAGCAGCATAGCCACTACCCTGGCCCCTCGACTATGGCCATCAAGACCTGGTTTAGCAATCAAAACCCTTATTCTGGATTTTCCTTTATCCAAATCACTCACCTCCTGTATGATTTAAATCGCTGCTTCGCGATACTCGCCGAACACTTCTTTAAGAGCATCACATATCTCTCCTATTGTCGCATATTCATGCACTGCCCATAGGATAGGTCCCATTAAGTTACCTTTTCCTGCTGCTACTCTGCGTATTTCGGCGAGGGCCTTTTTTACCTCATGATTGTCCCTTTCCTCTTTCACCTTTTTCAACTTAGAAATCTGTTTATCCAAAACATCTTTACTCGGTCGATGCAACTCAATTTCCTGTTCTTTTTCGTCGGAAATGAATTTGTTTACACCGACGATCACCTTTTCCCCTCTCTGGATCTTTTCCTCTAATTTAAAGGCCTGCCTAAAGATTTCATTCTGAATAGTTCCATCTTCTATTCCCTTCAAAATGCCACCCTTTTCTTCAATACGCTCCATCTCCTTTTCAACTTCTTCCTCAATCCTGTTTGTAAGATATTCCAAGAAATAAGAGCCCCCCATAGGATCAGCAACAGAAGCCACATCTGTCTCGTAGGCTATAATCTGTTGAGTTCGCAGTGCCGTCCGAACCGCTTTCTCTGAGGGAATCTCATATGCCTCATCATAAGAAGTCGTGTGTATGGCATTGCACCCTGCAAGAGCGGCAACCAGGGTCATGATTGTTCCCCTTATGATATTGTTGAGTGGCTCTTTTGCTGTAAATGCAGTTGCCAGACATCCGCTAAAAATACGCATCTTCATAGAATTAGGGTTCTTTGCCTTGAAACGGTTTTTGACTATTTTCGCCCATAGTCTTCTTGCGGCCCGGATTTTGGCAACTTCTTCAAAGAGATTCATACCACATCCCAGAAGAAAGCTGAGCCGCGGGGCGAACTCATCGATATTAATACCTCTCTTCAATGCCTCTTCTACATAAACAATAGCGTCCAGAAGACAATAAGCGACTTCCTGGATAAGGCTGCACCCTGCCTCACGCATATGATAACCGCAGATGCTGATCGTGTTCATTCGCGGCACATTGTCTTTGCAATACTCAATAATATCGCCTATTAACCTGAGCGAGGGGCCTGGGGGAAATATCTGAGTTCCTCTGGCCATATATTCCTTCAGTATGTCATTCTGTAACGTCCCTCCGATTTTTTCTGGAGAGACACCCTGTTTCTCTGCAACGGCAATATACATGGCAAGAATAATTGAGGCCGTTGGATTAATAGTGAAGGATGTGGTTATCTTATCCAATGGTATCCCGTCGAAAATAATCTCCATATCCTTCAGCGAATCCACTGCTACCCCCACCCGGCCGACTTCATCCTCCACCAAGGGGTTGTCCGAGTCTAAGCCAACCTGAGTTGGAAGATCGAATGCAACGCTAAGTCCAGTATTCCCCTGTTTTAAGAGGTACTTGAAATGGGCATTTGTCTCCTCAGGTGTTCCGAATCCAGCATATTGCCTCATTGTCCAGAGTTTTCCCCTGTACATAGATGGATAAACTCCTCTTACAAAAGGGAATTCACCAGGAAAACCAATATCTTTTAGGTATTCCATATCTTTCAGATTATCCGGTGTATAAACAACATCCAGATCATGCCCCCAGGATGTGGTCGCACTCGAAAATTTCTTTTTGTGCAGTAGTTCCTTTTCCCATTGTTTTTTCTTCTTCTCTATTTCTTCTAATATTTCCATCAGCTTAATCCTCCTTAAGTCTCATGGGTCTTGCTCAATTGCTTCTTATTCTTTCTCCTACCTTCTTGGAGCCATATTTTTCTCTGAGTTCTGCCTTTTTGACCTTTCCACTGGCTGTTTTTGGAAATTCGGTTGTAAATTCCACATATTTTGGTATCTTGTACTTTGCCAGCTTGCCTTTTAAAAATTCAATTACCTCCTCTTCACTAATCTTTTCCCCATCTTTTGGGACAATCAGTGCCTTGCCCACCTCCCCCCACTTTTCATCTGGAACACCGATAACCGCCACTTCCAATATTTTTGGGTGTTCTCCCAACACCCTTTCTATTTCAGCCGGATATATATTTTCTCCGCCACTGATATACATATCCTTCTTGCGATCTACCATATACACAAATCCTTCCTCATCAACGGTCGCAAGATCTCCAGTATAGAGCCATCCATCCCTTATAGTTTCTGCGGTCTGCTTTGGATCGTTCCAGTAACATATCATCTGAATAGGCCCCTTCAGGATAATTTCTCCTACTTCCCCTGGGGCAACATCCTTGCCTCTCTTGTTGACAACCCGAACATCAGCATGAAACACGGGTTTTCCAACAGAGCCTATCTTTCTTACAGCATCTTCTTCAGACAACCACAACTGAATAGAGGTCTCGGTCTGCCCAAAGACCTGTCTTATAGGGATCCCTCTATCCATGTAGGCCTTTATCAGGGACAGAGGGATGGGTTCGCCTCCAACCATCATGGTCTTTAAAGAACTTAGGTCATATTCATCGATATTTGCCTGCTTGAGCATAAAATTTAGCATTGTGGGAACTAACATAGCAAGGGTAATTCTGTGCTTCTCAATCAAAAAGAGTGTCTGTTTTGGATCAAAGGACTTTTGAATAACGATCGTTCCACCAGTATATAGAGTAGGGACGGCTGCAATATTAAGGCCACCGGAATGGAATAGAGGCATGACCACCAACATCACATCTTTAGAGGTCATGTCAAAATAGAGGACCGCGTTAAAGGTGTTATAAAAGGTCTTTCGATGAGGTAGGAGTGCCCCTTTCGGTATCCCTGTTGTTCCAGATGTATACATTATCATCTGTGGGTCTTCCAAATTGACTTCCTCTTTTATATCAGGTTCCGTATTAGCACCTTCATTCAGAAATTCTTCATAGTCTTTTGCCCATCGGGGCTTATGTTCACCAAGACTAACAAAGTTCTTTGTGGCTATAGGAAGAGAGGAACGGATCGAATCAATCGTCTCTGAAAAGGCTGCATCAAAGATGAGGAAGCCGGTTCCGCTATTTTCCATCATGTAATGGAGCTCCCGTCCGGCCAGTCTGAAATTCAGGGTCACGAAAATTGCCCCAATTTTGGCAAGGGCAAAATAGACCTCCAAAAATTGAGGGCAATTGTAAAGCAAAGCTGCAACTCTATCCCCTTTCTTTATTCCTGCCTTTAGCAAGGCATTGGCCAGACGGTTTACACGGTGATTTAGATCGCGATATGTGATTTTCTGATCCTCAAAGATAATAGCGGTCTTGTTTGGAGAAATTATGCTTCGTTTTCTAATCCAGTCTCCGACATTCATAATAACATTAACCTCCAAAAGTTCGAGCTCTGTCTTGATTTAGGAACACAACTCTACCAATTGGTTGATTTCATCTAAATCTTCCAGCCTTCTCAGGTAGTATATCAGTTTTGAAATCTTATCTTCCTGAAAGATCTTTCTTGCCAGAATCTTGAATTTATCTTCTATTTGAGAAAAGGAAAGCGGATTTCTGGGGTCACCCCGGGGCACAAGGATCTTCTTAGTGTATGAATACCCCTTGACGGTCTTGATAGAGAGCTCTGCTGTCGTGTTATTGAATTCAGGATTTACTTTAACCGAAATTAATTGTTGCAGATCAGAGAGCCTCTTATCTATCATCTTTTCATCCGTGAATTTGTCCTCCCCCACTCCTCCTTCTAATAGGGCAACCGCTATGCAATAATATACGCTGAATTTTCCCTCCAGTGCGGTTTTGGGCCTTTGTTTTCCCGCAACCTCTCTCACAAGAGGAGCAACAGTAACCTCAATTTTTTGTATTTCATCAGCGGATATATTGTGGGCACTCCTCAGATCCAAAGCAGCGTCTATGGAGGGGTGGGTGAGCAGACAGGATGCATAGGGTTTGAAAGTATTTTTAAGAAGTTCGTAATGTTTACCTAATCCATCGGTGATCTTTTCAAAATCGACCTGTTTTGAAAAGATCCTGCAGAACCCCTTTTCCGTTTCCAGGATATTTTCAGGGGCATCAAAACCCCTCGCTGCAAGCATGGCAGCAAGTATACCATCCATAGCAGCTTTTCCTGGATGGAAGGGCTTACACATAGTTCCAAAGACAACGGTAAATCCACCAGATTGGGTTGCAGCAATTGCGAAGGCCCGCCTCATCTGTTTTTGGCTCAGGCCAAGTAATCTCCCTGCAGCGGCAACTGCGCCAAGACGGCCCATGGTTGAAGTTGCATGCCATCCGGCATGGTAGTGGTCAGGTCCCATTGCAAGACCAACTCTTGCAGAGGTTTCAAAGCCGGAAACAAAGGCAGCAATGCAATCCTTTCCACTCAAATGCCTGTATTCACCTAAGGCAAAAATAACAGGCATAATTGGCGAACTGATGTGACAAAGAGAGGCAGTGTGTGTATCATCAAAATCTAATACGTGAGAGATAGCGCCATTGGTTAAAGCAGCATTTAGGACATTTGTCTTGATTCCCTTGGTCAAGATGGTTGCCTGCTCTTCACCTCCGATCTCTTCAACAAATCCTGTCAGGATATTGGCTATTGGATAGGTCGCTCCACCTATAGTCACACCCAACCAATCAAGAAAACACTTCTTGGCTTGTTCAATGACATCTGCAGGCAAAAGGTCAAAGCTCGTATTGATTGCAAATCCCGCCAATCTGTCTGTAATATCCATTTAGATATCTCCACTTCGAGATCATTCTGAAGTTCTATGAATCTTGAACCACTATGGCCTACTCAAAACACCTGATTTCTATTATAATTCTCTATAAAGCAATTGTCATACCATATGGACTTGCTTTTGTTGCTTATTGAAAATGACATACCTTAAAATCCATATCTATTTGATAAGACTATATATTTAATCAATTTTCCTTGTTCCAGCCTACTGAAGTAGTTTTACTACACAGGCCATTTAGAAGTAGATTCTGTAAAAACCACAAAACATCTTTTATAACTAAGCGATATCACAAGGATTATTGTGTAAAGATTATTGACATGTAATTTTTGTTGACAAATTATTTTTTCTTGTATCTATAAAGATAATAAGTTTCAATCTGAGAGCTTTGAATTTTTCAAAGCTCTCATAACAAGTTGTAATTATGGGTTATTTTAAGTTATTTTTGGGGGTCTGGGGGTGTAACCCCCAGTGTAATTAGGGGTTATGCAAAGGTCTCAATCTTTTGCTTGGAGGCTAAGATGTTGATATCTAACGAAAAAGCCTCAGCCCTTCTTGAGGCTATAGCGAATAACAATTCCTTAGGGATTACCATCATAGACCATAGAGGAATCATCATATTCAGGAATAGGGGACATGAGGAGATTTCAGGTATAAGCAACTCAGATGTATTGGGTAAGCATTTCTCCGCTATAAAGGGTAAAGGAGAGTTGTTGGAGGTGCTAAAGACAGGAGTTCCACAATTAGGACTTCCCTATGAGACAACTCTGGGAACTAAGGCTATTGTTCATCGATTTCCACTTCGCGACAATGATGGTAGGGTAATTGGTGCCATGTCCATAACAGTCTTCACTGATGTTTCTGAAATGCGAGAACTTCTATTGAGATACAATGTCTTGGAGAATAAGGTGAACTATTATGAAAAAGAGATACAAAGACTGCGTGGAGCTAAATATTCTTTTAGAAACATTGTTGGAAATAGCGATTCCATCAGGTTCGTAATCAAGCTGGCTAAAAAATATGCCATTACCAGGTCACCGATACTTATTACCGGGGAAAGTGGAACCGGCAAAGAGCTATTTGCCCATGCCATCCATATGGCGAGCCCAAGAAAATCGGGTCCCTTCATAGTGGTAAATTGCCCCACTATCCCTAAGGAACTCCTTGAAAGCGAGCTCTTTGGATATGAACCCGGCGCTTTTAGTGGAGCCAAGAGGAATGGCAAGGCAGGCAAGTTTGAGATGGCAAATGGTGGGACAATATTCTTGGATGAGATATCTTCATTAGATTTGGGCCTACAGCCAAAGCTCCTGCGCGTATTGCAGGAACATAGGATAGAGAGAGTGGGAGGAAATAAGCCTATTGAATTAGATTTCAGGGTAATATCTGCAACGAATCAGGATCTCAACGAATTGGTGAAACAGGGACTTTTTCGAGAGGACCTGTTTTATAGACTTAGTGTTCTCACCCTTAATATCCCTCCTTTAAGAGAAAGAAAAGAAGATATACCGCTATTGGTTGAATACTTCCTGAGCTCCCTTAGAGAAGAAAGCAAGATTGCCGTAAATAAGGTGAGCAGGGAGGTGTTGCGTTGTTTTGATAACTGGAGATGGCCTGGAAATGTCAGAGAGTTAAAGAACGTTGTAGAAAAAGCAGCGATATCATCTGAAACAAAGCGAATCGAGCTTAAAGACTTACCTGCCTATTTGATCGCAGGCTCCGTTGTAGCGAGAAATGATAGCCTCCCTTCAAAAACCAATCTATTAAGGCAGTCAAAGCAAAATGTAGAACGGTCCTTATTGGAGTCAGCTCTGAGAAAAAACAGATGGAATAAAGCGAAGACAGCAAGACAATTGGGAATCTCCAGGCCATTGTTGTATTCATTAATCAAGAAATACAAATTAGAAAAAACTAAATTTGCCGAAGAGGTAGGATAGCTAAACCTTCCCATTTCAGCTCCTCACACGAATTTATGGGAGGAATGGCTGCACATCTAAATAGATCAATAAGGTTGCTAATTTTATGTTTGTTACAGAGTCAAGAAGGGCAGCTGGTAAGGTAGAAGTAAGATATTTTCATCTTATTGAATCCTTAAGGGTAAAGGGTAAAAAGTATTCTGTTTATAAAGGAATCCATATGAGAGCTTTGCATAACCCCCTTTTACACTGCGACCCCTGTCATTGCGAGCGAAGCGAAGCTCCGAAGGAGCTGAAGC
>CBFDUE010000042.1:0-20329 GCA_965613025.1 uncultured bacterium | reverse complement strand
CCTTGAAAGATACGGATACTGCATATCACTAAATTATTTTTTTGCAACTACCCAAGATCAGTTTAAATAACCCAAAATTACAGTTTTTCCTAAGAGCTTTGAATTTTTCAAAGTTCTCAATATGTTACAAAAAATTTTGCCAAATTTGGGTTAATCATAATCAATGAGATGCAAATACCAGAATGGGAATAAATTCTGTATCCTTTTTTATCCTTTCAATTATCCGCTTTGCGGTCTTTTCATCACTAAATGGCCCAATCAATATTGTATGCCACAGTCTTCCCCTCTTATATCTCTTCTCAACCCTTACCTCATATCCCAATCTCTTTAATCTATCTATGGTCTTAATGCATAGATCCTTATCTAAAAATGCAGCAACTTGGATATCATAATAGACACATATACTGTTATATATCTTCTCAAAAGGTATAATTGACACCATATTTCTACAAATCTTTTCAATAAGATCCATCTTCCTTTCATTGGTAAGGTGCAGGGTGGATCTTAACGCAGAAGGGACAATTCCAAAGAGACTAAATGGAATTCCACCATCATGAGATCTATTGGTAAGGGTTCGCATCCACAATATATCTCCATTATAGGTATTTATTATCTGAACATGTAAGGTCAAAGATATCTGAGAATATATCCCTAAGAAGAACTTCTTAAAGTTAAGGATACTTCCACTTACCACAATATCTGCACCTAATAGCCTTCCCAATCTATCAGGAGGTATATCCTTCCATTTTTTTCCTTCCCGCTTTTCAATTTCAGAAATGGCCCTATCTATGTCCTTTATCTCAATATCCTGAAAAACTTTTGAACTCAGATGATTATAAAAACTTTCCCTAACCAGTAGCTCCAGGCCATTTTCATCTGTTAAATTATTAAAAGGAAGAACCGCCACCTTAAGTGGTATATTAAGTTGGTCAGAGTTCTTATTATCTGGTCCTATAGTTGAATCAACTCTTGAAGAGTAAAATGTTCCACATCCCAAAAATAGTAGAACCAAAGAAAGTGAAAGTAAGACATATCTTTTCACATCTATCTATACCTCTTTAACCGCCACCAAGATGGGGAATAAATGAGATCTTGTCATTATCCTTAAGCTCCTGTTCAAAGGGTGCAGGAAGATTATTTACAAATACAGTATATCCTGCATATCTGGGAAATATATTAGGCATGGAACTTTGAATATAAGATATGAGATCTTTTACCTGCCTTCCACCTCTAAGACGGATCTTTATCTTATCCTTTTTTAAAATGGATCTCTGAGATCCATTTAGCTCCAAAAGCACATCCATAGGAGTATTTCCTATTTTTGGTGATATCTTGAAATAAATTCTTCAATCTTTCTATCCCACAGCCCCACCTCCTTTAGTTTTTCAGGAAGTGGAATACCCTTAGAGTTAAATCCCTTTTCATGATATACAGCATCGCAGAGTCTTTGAAAGTCTTCTCTCCTCAGTTCCATAACCATCTTGTGCCTCTCCTTAGGATCATTGGGGATATCCCCATCTACTCTCTCCTTAAGCCAGTTATCGTAATACGATCTTTTTGCTTCATATTCATTAAAAAAGGCAGGTCCCATTGCCCTGTCTGGAATCAGATCGTATTCCCTTGTTCCTTTCCCATTTCTGATATTTATAAGCTTTTGAAGGAGATATAACCGCTCTGAATCCCTGATAATATCATCTATATCCTTTTTCCAGCCCGTGGTGGCATTTAGATATCTAATATAATATCTCAATGTGGGAATATTATGGGAAGGTTCAGGTGTCTTGGATGCGTCAGGATGCCTTACATCTATCCAGTGAAGCTTGCACAGCCCCACCGCATTAAACCAGGTTCTGATCAAAGGAAACCAACGAAGCGCCTCTGCCTTCATTTCAAAAGAAGGGATCTCATTATGCACCTGGTCTATAAATATCAACCATGCCTCATCATGGTGTGGGCCTTTGAGGGAAAAACCATATCCTCCCTGTTGAGCAAGGGATTCCTTTGGTATATACATGGAAAATTCAAGGCCTTTAAGCTCCATAGAAAAACGGCTTAGTTCTGAAAATACCTCCTCTGGATCTTTCCCATATCTCTTGGCATATCGCTCTGAAACCCATCTCTTAGCTCTATGGACTCCCAAAGAACAGATCTTTCCAAAGCCCTCTCCTTTGGCCGTCTCATGCAGCAATCTTGCAGCACCTTCTGTATCACCCCAGTTGAGTCTGTAGCCAATATCTTCCTCACTTAGATATCCTCTCTGCACACATTCCATTAAAAAGCCAACACTTACACCCATGGATATGGTATCAAGCCCATATTGATCGCAATAGAAATTGTATTCCATCACAAACTGGGGATCAAAGATACCCATATTTGTTACAGCGGCAATGGTCTCATATTCAGGGCCATCCACCTCAACCCTTTCACCTTCAAATGGCCCTCTCTTAATCAATATCTCCTTTGCACCTTTTGCACATGCAAGATTACACCCCTTAAAGCAACCATCGGCATAACCCTTTTCCATGAAATCATCTAAGAATACATCCCCATAGACCTTCTTTGCTTCCCTGTGGGAGCCATACTGATAGTTTTGAATGGGTAAGATACCAAATCTATCCATATATTCCACAAGCCCTGTGGTTCCCCAAGAAGAGAGTCTGAGTTGATGGGGATCCATCTGACTTATCACCTTTTTAAGGGAGGCTCCTGCATCTTTAACAGAATCCCTATCATATGGCTGATTTGCCTGAAGATATGATCTTGAGCTTTTCAAAATTATTGCTCTAAGGCCCTTATGTCTCATTACAGTTCCAGTTCCACCCCTGCCTGCCTGTTTTGCCCTGATTCTTCCTCTGATTCTATCAAAATAGATACTGTTAATTATTCCAAACAGGCTATTCTTTGCACCTATTCCGGCTCCTACTGCTGCAAAGGACTCATCCACACTCCCCCCGTTTAACTCCCTTATCAATCTTTCAACATACCTTATGGACTTTAGCTCTAAGGAATCATCAAAGATAGGGGCCTCATAAAAGGAGATAGTGCCCCTATCTCCATCCACAAAGAGCACCACCTCAATATCTGAAATTCCTTTTACCACTATTGCATCAAAGCCACAGAGCTTTATCTTGGGTCCAAAATGACCTCCCACATTACTGTCAATAAATGTATCAGTAAGGGGTGATATGGTTGAAACCACAAACTTCCCGCTTCCTGGGAATCTGGGATCTCCACACAGTGGCCCCCCTGATAGGACTATCAGGTTTTCAGGGCTGTCATATCTGGTAGAGGCATCTGTCTCATCCCATATGAACTTTAGCCCGTATCCACGACCTCCGATATATCTTTCCTTAAATTCAGGTAAGAGTCTCTGAATCTCAACGCTTTTTTCACTGAGATCAATTCTCAGTATATGATCTGTATAGCCACAATGGATATCAGTGGGAGAATATCTTTCTAAATTAATACATTTCATATCTCACTCCAGATCTTTAATTGCTTTCCTATCAGAACAGGTCAAAAGATATTGAATGTGGCATTATAAGGCTAAGAGAAGGTATGTCAAGGAATAAAGAGATATATGTTGAATAATTTAATATCCTTAGTAAAATAACAGATAAGGAGGGAGGGTTTTATGAAGGCCATGTTATTAAAAAGACAGTGTGAGATAAAGACCGATTCATCTTATGTTCCAAAGACAGAGCTACCAATATGTGAAGAGCCGCTTGATCTTGAAGATGTGCCAGATCCCACTCCTGGCCCTCATCAGATAAAGATAGAGATCTCTGCATGTGGTGTTTGTCATACCGAACTTGATGAGATTGAAGGAAGACTTAAGATCCCCAAATATCCTGTAATTCCTGGACATGAAGTGGTGGGAAGAGTGGTAGAGAAGGGAAGGGGAGCGGATCGCCTTGAGATAGGGCAGAGGGTAGGAGTTGCCTGGATATATGAAAGCTGTAGAAACTGCAGGTTTTGTAAAGGGGGTTTTGAAAATCTCTGTAACCATTTTAAGGGCACAGGTCTTGATGCAGATGGTGGATATGCAGAATATATGGTAGTTGATGAGGATTTTGCATATCCCATCCCGGATGGTTTTTCAGATACTGAAGCTGCCCCCCTGCTCTGTGCAGGTGTAATCGGTTACAGGGCATTGAGACTTACCGGAATAAAGGGAGGAGAGATACTGGGGTTATATGGATTTGGCGCATCTGCCCATATTACTATTCAGGTCGCTGTCCATTGGGGATGTAAGGTCTTTGTATTTACAAGGGAAGGGCAGAGAGAACATCAGGAGCTTGCAAAATTCTTAGGAGCAGCCTGGGTAGGTGTTACTGGAGAGAGTCCTCCTGAAAGGCTCCACGCTGCCATTGATTTTACTCCAGTGGGTGAACCTGTAAAAGAGGCCTTGAAAGTATTAGAGAAGGGAGGAAGGGTGGTGGTAAATGCAATAAGAAAAGTAAATTATATCCCAGAGCTTGAATATTCCCAATATCTCTGGTATGAAAAGGAGTTAAAGAGTGTTGCAAATGTCACCCGCAGGGATGCTGAAGAGTTCCTCCCTCTTGCTGAAGAGATAGGAATAAGGCCAGAAGTCAGACTTTTTCCGTTGGAATCTGCAAATGAGGCACTCAGGATACTTAAGATGGGAAAGATGCAGGGTGCTGGTGTCTTAAAGATAGGATAAGGTCTTTAAAATGAAGCAGAACGGTAATCAGGGCCTAAAAAAGGATTATCTCCCCATAGTAGTATTTTGTGTATTACTGGTTTTGCTCTTTATTACAGGCTATTTTGCATACAAAGATCTTAAAGCGGGTATCCATCTTGAAAAGTTATTTACATTTGAAAGGCAATTTAAAGAGAGGTTTTCAAAGCTCAGAATCCCTGGCATCAAAGAGACAGAGGCTGATAGGTTTGAAAGACTTAGAAGGGCAGGGCATAGATACTTTAGAAAGAGGCAGTGGGATAAGGCAATCCAGAAATATTCAGAGGCAATTAAGATAAGGCCTAAAAGCCATACCATGTATTATTGGAGGGCAAGGGCATATCTGAATAAGGGAAATAGAAGATCTGCCATAGTTGATCTAAAAAAGAGTATTCAAATAAAATCCTCCTTTTATAATGCATATGATCTCCTTGGCTGGATATATACAGAAGAAAAAAGATGGAAAGAGGGGATTAAATATCTAAACATATCCATCTCCCTTAGGCCAGATAATGGTTGGGCATATTATACCAGAGGAAGATGTTATTATTATCTGGGAATACATAAGATGGCACTGGAAGATGTTAAAAAGGCATGTGAATTGGGCTATAAAGACGGCTGTAAGGTATATAAGAGATTAAGTAAAAATTCTTAAATGAGAGCTTTGCATAACCCCTTTTTACACTGGGGGTTATACCCCCAGACCCCCAAAGATTTACTTAAAATAACCCAAAATTACAGCTTTTTAAGAGAGCTTTGAAAAATTCAAAGCTCTCTTAAATATCCAGATCAGATAACCACTTTAACACCCTGAAATGGAATGCGGAGCTATTCAGCCCCTCCATTTCCATAAATGCCTTTAAAAATTCTGATCCCTTAATAAGATAACATCTGTCCCTGTAAAACAATGATACAATCGTTCCTGGAGCAGACTCTGGATCAATCTTTTTCATCTTTAAAAACCTTATAAATTCAGGATATACCTTATCTCTTAGATACTCCCAGCCCTTATCCTCTGGTAATATCACCTCATAGAATATGAGCCTTTCATTGCCCTTTTCCCGCATCTCATAGGAGACCCTGTTATAATCTTTACCTTGAATTACAGAATCTGCCTTTGAAAACAATATGTCCTTAAAATCCATAAAGAATCCATTCTATTATTTAATCTGACTTTTTACTATACTATATCTCTTTTAAGATTCTCAATCTTATTATTTCTCTTGACAACTATTCCCAAATTATAAGATCTGACAAAGATAAAATTGTGGTTCAGAATATGCAGGAAGATTTTCATTTTTATACAATCTATGCTCTCTGTAGGGCTGCAGGATTTAGTCCTGATTCTGCCCACATAGTGGCCTATTCATCTCAACATACTGATGATGCAAAATATGGACATGCCCTTAATTTTGAAAATGGCGGAAGATTTCAACAGGTTCTAACAGCACATAGGTATATTGATATTAATGTCTTTTCAAAAGAGGTCTGTTATAATATCTGGATCCCCTTTCACTTTTTACCTGGCAACTTAGGCGTGGATTTTTATGAAAGACTTTTTGTCAGCCCCAATAGTGTTATCTCCCAGAGGATGATTGAGGATTTCTTAGACTCTGAGATAAAGCCATATACATTACACCGATTAGGGATTATCTTACATGTCTATGCAGATACATGGTCCCATCAGAACTTTATGGGTATTATGAAAGATTATAATGATGTTAAAGAGTTAAAGGTGATGGATGAAGATGAAAACTTCCTGAAAGGTCTTTTGGAAGATCTTAAAGATAAGATTTTGGAATATGCCCTTCCCATGTTAGGCCATACACAGGCAGGCACAATTCCTGATGAGCCATACAGGGTATGGGAATATAGAGATTTTAGAGACGAATTTCACAGGGTAATAAATAGGGTCAGGGCATTGGATGCTGCTCAAAACTGTTATATGCTCTTGTTAAGATTTTTAAGAAGATTTCCTCAATTTTGTTACAGCAATCCCCTCTCTTGGCAGGATATGGTCTCAAAGATAGATGAACTCTTTTCTAAAAAAGGGGATCTGGAAGACAGGATTCAGATATGGAAGAAGGCAATAAGGGAAGGGCAACTTGGCTTTAAGGTTGAAAAAGATGATGAATATATAAACTATAATGATAGGGATTGGTTTAAGGCTGCTGTTAGGGTGATTGAAGAGGAAGAGACAATCCATTATGAAAGATTAGAAGGCTTTGAAATTAGCAACTGGAAGTATTTTCATGACGCCGCTGCATTCCACAGATTCCATATATTACATGAGGTGCTTCCAGAATATGGAATAATCTGTGGATAAAGATCTATCAAAGGGGGATGTTTCCGTGTCTTCGCTCTGGAATAGAGGTCTTCTTATTTTGAAGTAGCATAAGTGCCTTAATAAGCATTGGCCTTGTTTCAGATGGCTTTATAACCATATCAATATATCCCACCTCTGCTGCCCTATAGGGGCTTGCAAACCGGTTTCTGTACTCTTCAATCAATCTCTGTCTTGTGCTTTCTGGATCTTCTGCCTCCTCAATCTCTTTTCTGAATACGATATTACATGCCCCTTCAGGGCCCATAACTGCAATCTCTGCTGTTGGATATGCATAGTTTATATCTGCAGCCAGATGCTTTCCACTCATTGCAATATATGCGCCTCCATATGCCTTACGAGTTACCACAGTTATCTTTGGAACTGTTGCTTCAGAGTAGGCATACAGTATCTTTGCCCCATGCTTAATTATTCCACCATACTCCTGGTTTACTCCTGGAAGATAACCAGGAACATCTACAAATGTAATAAGGGGTATGTTAAATGCATCGCACATCCTTACAAACCTTGCACACTTAACTGATGCATTTATATCCAAACAGCCTGCAAGGACTCGTGGCTGATTTGCCACAATCCCCACAGGGTGTCCATTGAGCCATCCAAATCCCGTTATCATATTGGTGGCAAAGTATCTTTGAACCTCTAAGAAATAGTTATTATCAAGCACACTCCTTATTATCTCTTTCATATCATAGGGTTTTCTTGGATTGGTAGGGACAATGTTATTAAGATTTTCATCCACCCTTTCGGGATCATCACCACATTCAATCGTAGGGGGTCTTTCCCTATAGTTCTGTGGGAAGAACTGTAAGAGCTCTTTTACCCTGTCAAGTGCGGCCTTATCAGATTCTTCTGCAAAGTGTGCCACACCACTTTTGGTATTATGAGTCATGGCTCCACCAAGCTCTTCAGGGGTTACTTCTTCAGCGGTTACGGCCTTTATTACCTGTGGTCCAGTGATGAACATATAGCTGGTCTTTTTTACCATTATAATTATATCCGTAAGTGCAGGGGAATAGACAGCACCTCCAGCACATGGTCCCATGATTATGGAAAATTGGGGAATAACCCCAGATGCCCACACATTTCTCTTAAATATCTCTCCATAGGCACCCAGACTCATAACCCCTTCCTGAATCCTTGCACCCCCTGAGTCATTTATACCTATAAGGGGAGCCCCATTTTGCATTGCAAGATCTAATACCTTACAGATCTTCTGGCCCACCATCTCACTCAGCGATCCACCAAAGACCGTGAAATCCTGAGAAAACACAAACACATTCCTTCCATTTATCTTTCCAAAGCCGGTAACCACACCATCACCTAAGAATCTCCTCTTTTCCATTCCAAACTCATGACACCTGTGCACTACAAAGCGGTCAATCTCCTGAAAGCTTGCCGGATCAAGAAGATACTCTAAACGTTCACGTGCGGTCATCTTACCTTTTTTGTGTTGTTGTTCAATCCGTTTCTCTCCTCCGCCAAGCTCTGCCTCCTTATTTAATCTTTCCAGTTCCTTAAGCTTTTCATCCATGGACATTGCCTTTCCTCCCCTTTTATATGCCTGATAAACCCTATATATTCCGTGTGTATCAAAGTCAAATAAAAAATGATCCCTTTTCCCTTGACAATATAGTTATTTTATAGCTAAAAAATAGCCATAAAGGGAGGATATTATGGGATATATTGATGAGATCATAGAATTGGTGGGAGAAGAAAATGTCTTTAAAGAAAGAGTAGAATGCCTCTGCTATTCAAGGGATATGTCTGTGCATCAGGGGATTCCAGATCTTGTAGTATTTGCAAGGACCCCAGAACATGTAGTTGGAATAATGAAGATAGCATCAAGGGAAAGGATCCCGGTTACTGCAAGGGGAAGTGGAACCAGTGTTACAGGGGCTGTTCTACCTGTAAGGGGTGGGATATTGTTAGACCTTCATCTGATGAACAGGATATTGGAGATAAATCAGAAGGATTTTTATGCAAGGGTAGAGCCAGGGGTTATATGCCTTCAGCTAAATAATGAACTTGCAAAGTATAATCTCATGTTCCCCCCAAACCCTGGAAGTGAGGCCATTGCTACCATTGGCGGGATGGTCTCTACCAATGCAAGTGGACACAGGGCAGTTAAATATGGAACCACCAGAGACTATATAAAAGGGCTTAAAGTGGTTCTTGCAGATGGAACCATGATAGATACGGGAACCATTGCACCAAAGACCTCCTTAGGATATGACCTGACCCATCTCTTTGCATCATCTGAAGGAACACTGGGAATTATAATAGAGATAGTGGTCAAGATTGAGCCAAGGCCAGAATATGGAGCTCTTGCACTTGCCATATTTGATGACCTAAACAGTGCTGGAGATGCGGTAACAGAGGTTACCACCTCAGGAATTAAGCTTGCAGGGTGTGAGATATTGGATAAGTTCAGCCTTAAAGTTGTGGAAGATGCATTGGGAAGGGATGTGGCAGGAATTGAGGCCATGCTCATAATGGAGGCAGATGGGGCAAAGGAGATAGTTCAAAGGGACATGGATAGGATCAGAGAGATCTGCAAGAGGCATGGGGTTAAGGAGTTTCAGTGGTCCGATGATCCCAAGAAGAGAGAAGAGATGATGACTGCCAGAGGAAGGCTTGTTCCGACTCTATCCAGAATAAAGCCAGGTAACAGACTGGTTCCCATTGCTGAAGACTTAGGTGTTCCATCCACAAAGATTCCAGAAACCATCCGAAGGGCTCAGGCCATATCAGAGAAATACGATGTAATCATTGCCACATTTGGCCATGTGGGTGATGGAAATGTGCATACCACCTTTGTTTCAGATATAAGAAACAGAGAACAGTGGGAAAGGCTAAGGGGGGCAGTGGAAGAGCTTGTAAACACTGCACTTGAGATGAAAGGCACACTGAGTGCTGAGCATGGGGCAGGCATTACCAGAGCTGCCCATATGGAACGCCAATTGGGAATGTCAATGGAGGTGATGAGAAAGATTAAAAAGGCACTGGATCCAGATAATATCCTCAACCCAGGAAAGATGGCCTTAGATACTTCCAAATCCGATATATATGATCATTTCACCTTTAAACCCCTAATTGATCATCCTGAAGGTGTGAATTCATTGGGAAGAGAGCTGGATGATGAGGTGATTGCCTGCATACATTGTGGATTTTGCAGACTCGGATGCCCCACTTTTTCAGTGAGTCATAGGGAGTCCAGAAATGCAAGGGGAAGAAATGCCCTTGCCTATTATCTGATAACTGGCCAGATTGAACCTACCATGGAGCTCTCTGAGGCATTTTATAGCTGCACCACCTGTCAGGCATGCACCTATTTCTGCCCTGCAAGGATAAAGGTGGATGAGGTTGTGGAGGGTGTAAGGAAAAAACTCTATAAAACGGGTATGGTGCCTGAGTCCATATTGGCAGTAAAAGAAAATATAGTTAAGAGTGGAAATGTGTTTGCAAGTGCACGGGAAAAGAGGATAGATATATATCCAGCACCTCTAAGAGAAAAGGTAGAGAAGGGTGAAATTAGACAGAGGGCTGATCTACTCCTCTTTATGGGATGTGTTCCCAGCTATCTGGATATGAAAATGGTTCCGAGCTTTATAAGATCACTGGATGAGGCAGGAGTGGAATATACTGTATTAGGAGCTGAGGAAAGCTGCTGTGGATTTCCCCTTTATCTTATGGGGTCAGATGAATTTGAAGAGCATGCAAAGAGGGTTATAGGTGCTATAGAAAAGAGGGGTGCAAAAGAGCTCTTAACTCCCTGTGCAGGGTGTTATAAGACATTTAAAAAGATATATCCTAAATTTTTTGGAGATCTTCCCTTTGAGGTATATCATTCTGTGCACTATTTAAATAGACTTATACAGGATGGAAGTATAAGATTTAGAAAGGAGATTGGAAAGAAAGTTACCTACCATGATCCATGTGACTTAGGAAGGGCGTTTAAGATATTTGATGAACCAAGGGATATTCTTAAGAGCATTCCGGGAATCAGCTTTGTGGAGATGAAGAGAAACAGGCTTCAGGCAAGATGTTGTGGAGGTGGAGGTGGTGTTCAGGCATTTATTCCAGATACCGCAACTGAGATGGCAAAACAGAGGGTAAAAGATGCAATAGAAGTGGGAGCAGAGGTGATAGTCTCAGGATGTGCGGCATGTAAAGATAATCTAAGGAAAGGGGCAAAGGCCATACCTAAAGAGGAAAGGGGAAAGATTAAGATAATGGATATCACCGAGATTGTTGCCTCTTCCATTTAAAGATAGGGAAAGATAAATGGATGAGAAAAAGGGATCACTCAGAAAAGAGTTAACATCTACAAGGTTGCTAAAAAAGATAATGGCAGATCATTTCTATGAGCTGGATGAGGCAGCAAAGAGAGGAGACCCCAAGATTGCATGGTGTAGCAGTGTGGGACCAGCTGAGCTCTTAAGGGGTATGGGATTTTTGGTCTACTTTCCTGAAAATCATGGTGCCATGCTGGGTGCAAGCAGAATGGCAACAGACCTAATTCCCTATGCAAATGCCATAGGATTTTCTCCGGATATATGTTCTTATTTAACAAGTGATATAGGATCCTTTTTGCAGAAGAAGACTCCACTTCAAAGAGCGTATAAGATAGACTCTGTTCCGAGACCAGACATATTAGTATATAACACGAATCAGTGCAGGGATGTTCAGGACTGGTTCTGCTGGTATGGAAGACACTTTAATGTCCCCTGCGTGGGTATTCATACACATAGACAGGTTGGCAAGATTGAAAAATACCATTTAAAGGATATAGAGGAACAGCATAGGGCACTTATTCCGGTTCTTGAAGAGGTAAGTGGTAATCGGTTTGATATGGACAGACTCAAAGAGGTGGTAGGCCTTTCAAAAGAGACATCGGTATTGTGGAGAAAATGCCTGGAGACCGCATCCCATGTGCCATCTCCCTGGACATTCTTTGATGCCACAATCCATATGGGTCCAGCTGTTGTAGGCAGAGGCACCAAGGAGGCAGTGGAATATTACAGGGTGCTTTTAGAGGAACTGGAAGACAGGATCAAAAATGGAATAGCTGCTATTGATGGAGAAAGATATAGGCTTTACTGGGAAGGGATGCCGATTTGGGGAAAACTCAGAGCTCTTTCAGAGCTCTTTGCATCGCTTAGATCCTGTATTGTGGCATCCACTTATTGTAACAGCTGGATATTTGATCAACTGGATCCTGATTATCCCTTTGAAAGCATGGCTCTCGCCTATACTGAGCTATTTATAGTCAGAGATGAAGCTTACAAAGAGGGCTATATCAAGAGATGCTGGGAATTTTTCAGATTTGACGGAATTATCTTTCACGATGCAAAGACCTGTCCTAATAATTCCAACAGCCGCTATGGAATGCCGCTTAGGCTATCAGAGAAGCTGGGAATTCCTTCTCTTATTATAAATGGGGATCTAAATGACCTGAGATGTTATTCTGAAGAACAGACAAAGACAAATATTGAGGCATTTATTGAGCAGTTGGAGGAGGAAAAGGGATAGGAGAGGGGGTGAAGGATTTCTTTGCGGGAATAGACATAGGTGCTTCCAGCACAAAGGCTGTCATTATTAATGATGAAAAGAGGATCTTAGGGCATTCCATAAAAAAGACCGGAACAGATTTCCAAAAGGTTGCCTCCCTCTGCCTCAATGAGGCCATAGAGAATGCAAAGATTTCAAAAGATGAGATAAAGAGAATTGTCTCCACCGGATATGGAAGAAAGAACATAGACTTTTCCCACTCTGCAATCACTGAGATAAGCTGCCACGGAAGAGGTTGCTTTCATTATTTTCCAAAGGCTATCACCATCATTGATATCGGCGGACAGGACAATAAGATAATAAAGCTCAATTCCCAGGGCAAAAGGATCAGTTTTAAGATGAACAGAAAATGCGCTGCTGGCACAGGTGCTTTCCTTGAAGAGATGTCGTTGAGGCTGGATATCCCACTTGAAGAGATGGACTCCCTTGCACGCAGATCCACTGATATGGTTCAATTGGGAAGCTATTGCACGGTATTCACAGCCACAGAGGTCTTAGAGAAGCTAAAACAGGGGAAGGCAGTTCCTGATATTGTAAAAGGGCTGTTTCTTTCTGTTATAAAGAGGGTGCTTGAGATGGATACTCTAACAGATAATGTGGTCATGACAGGAGGAGTGGTGGCACATAATCCCTATATTGTGGAGATGACAGAGGAGATGGTGGGAAGGGATATATTGGTTCCACCCATGCCCCAATTAAGTGGAGCCTTTGGAGCGGCACTTTTTGCCCTGGATATGGAATAATTTTAAAAATAAATTTTTTGGGGGGATAGATTATGTTTAAGAGCAGATGGATGCATGTAGGCACCGTATTAAAGATGAATGCCATAAACTATCCTGAAAAATTGGGCTGGCAGGATAAGTTTAAGGAATTCACGTTTAAGGAATGGAATGAGAGGTCGTGTAGGCTTTCAAATGGTCTGAAAGAGCTTGGAGTTGGATATCAGGAGCCATTTGCAATTATATCATATAATCGCGGAGAGTGGATGGATATATATGCAGCATGTGCAAAAGGGGGGCAGATTGCGGTTCCGGTATTATTTAGGCTATCTGGACCTGAAATTGAATACATCGTAAATCACTCTGAATGCAAAGCATTTATTGTGGAAGAGCCCTTTGTGGAGCTAATAGATAGCATTAAGGATAGACTTCCCATTCCAAAGGATGCATATATCTATCTGGGGGATAGCCCAGTTCCTGATGGATATATTGGCTATGAAGAGCTCCTTGAAAGGTCCAATCCTCAGGAGCCTGATATCATGGTGGATGGTGCAGATACCTGGACCATAATGTATACATCTGGTACCACTGGAAGACCTAAGGGTGTGGTCAGAACCCATGAAAGTAACATGGCCCAATATGTGCTAAACAATGTAAATATGGGGGTAAGACCCACGGACAAGGTAATGCTGGTAATGCCCATGTGCCATGTAAATTCCATATTCTATTCCTTTCCATATACACTGGTTAGTGCCCCTGTGTTTGTCTATAATATGGTCAGCTTTGATCCTGAGGATCTTTTAAGGACAATCGAAAAGTATAAGATCACATTTACCTCTCTTGTTCCCACCCATTATGTGATGATTCTCTCTTTACCTGATGAGGTAAAGAAAAGGTATGATGTATCTTCCATAAGACAATTGCTGATCTCTTCTGCACCTGCAAGAAAAGAGCTTAAACTTGCCATAATGGACTATTTTAAGAATGCAGAGCTCTGGGAGGCATATGGAAGCACAGAAGGTGGCCTTGTGACATTGCTTAGGCCTGAAGATCAGTTTAAGAAACTGGGAACCATAGGTAGAGAGATATTTGGAATAGACCGTATAAGACTTCTGGATGAAAATAAGCAGGAGGTTCCAGATGGTGAGGTGGGAGAGCTATTTTATAGAACACCCATGCTCTTTAAGGAATATCTTAAAGATCCTGAAAAGACAAAAGAGGCATTCTACGAGGGGTGGTCATCTGCAGGGGATATGGCAAAGAGGGATGAGGATGGATACTATATATTGGTTGATAGAAAGGCAAATATGATAATTACAGGTGGAGAAAATGTGTATCCCTCAGAGGTTGAGGCGGTGGTTGCAACGCATGAGGCTGTAAAGGATGTGGCAGTGATAGGTGTGCCTGATCCTAAATGGGGTGAGTCTGTTAAGGCAGTTGTGGTCTTAAAGGATGGATATGAGCCGACAGAGGAGCTTGCAAAGGAGATAATAGAGTGGACAAAGGGAAAGATTGCTGGATATAAGAGGCCTAAGAGTGTGGACTTTATAAAGGATGAAGAGATGCCCAGAACCCCCACTGGTAAGATACTTCATAGGCTCCTCAGAGAAAGGTATGGTAAATGGGCAGAATAAAATTTTGTGATTGAACAAGAAGATAAAATAGGTTATTGCTCACATGACAATAATAAATAATATAATAAGGATCTAAGGAGGAGTAGAGTATGTTAGAGAAGGCATTTATCCCTTACCGAGGATACTATAGCACACCCTTTTGTAGATGGCAGATGAGCATGCAGCACGATCACGCAATCATTTTGGGAGGAAATACCTCCAGAAGATGGCTAAATCAGAAAGGCTGGGATCCCAAGATGTTTGATTTTCTTATACTTGGAATGACTATAGGACAGCCCCAGTGGTTTTATGGGGGGCCATGGGCATCAGCCCTCATTGGAGCAACTGATTCCCCTGGTATGATCATCTCTCAGGCCTGCACCACTTCTGCCACCTGCGTCTATCAGGCCGCAATTGGAATAGAGACAGGGCTATATAAAAACTGCTATACCCTTATGACAGATAGGGCCTCAAACGGGCCTCATACCATATGGCCTAATCCATTGGGACCTGGTGGAGAGGTAGTATCAGAGAACTGGATGATGGATAATTTCAACAGCGACCCAAATGTGGGGCTGAAGATGATAGAGACTGCTGAAAATGTAGGAAAGAGAGCGGGATTCACAAAAGAACAATGTGATGAGCTCACCCTCAGAAGATATGAGCAGTATCTTATGGCACTGGAAAATGACAGGGCATTTCAGAAGAGGTATTTCTTCCCGCCAGAGGTAACAGTAAGTAAAAAGCAAAAGAAGCTGGTGGAAGAGGATGAAGGGATTATACCCTGCACAAAAGAGGGACTTGCAAGGCTAAAGCCTGTGATTCCTGGCGGTATCTTGACCTATGGATCTCAGACACATCCTGCTGATGGTAACTGTGCAATAATAGTCACTACAGAGGAGATGGCAAAGGAATTGAGCGAAGATAAGAGCATTATCATTAAGATTATCTCTTATGGATTTTCACGGGCGGAAAGGGGATATATGGCAGAGGCTCCGGTGCCTGCAACTCGTATGGCATTAGAGAGGGCAGGGCTTAGTATCAGAGATATGAAGGTCATTAAGACCCATAATCCCTTTGCGGTAAATGATCTTTATTTTGCAAAAGAGATGGGTATTGATCCATTTGGAACAGAAGAGCAGGGATTTAACAACTATGGATCTTCCATTATCTATGGCCATCCTCAGGGTCCCACAGTGGCACGTCTCATAATTGAAGGTATTGAAGAGACTGTGATGAAGGGTGGAGGTTATATGCTCTGGACAGGATGTGCTGCCGGGGATACTGGAGGAGCCCTAATTCTCAAAATAGGTTAATAGATTTATAAAAATGAAAATTTCTAAGCGGCCTTCCCTTTTGTTTTAAAGGGAGGGCCTTTTAAAGACTGTGGTCTGTAATGTCAATTGAGCTTCTGATCCTTATTATTGCAACCTTGGCAGGACTATACATGGCCTCCAATATCGGTGCCAATGATCTTGCCAATGCCATGGGAACATCGGTTGGCTCTGGTGCTATTACTCTAAGACAGGCAGTGCTACTCTCTGTAATTGCCAATACCTTGGGTGCAGTGCTTGCAGGTGGATATGTAACTGATACCATTGCTAAAGGGATGATTGATCCGGCCCTCTTTAAAGGAAATCCCAATACCCTATTACTTGGAATGTTCTCAGCACTGATCTCTGCTGGAGTCTGGGTAAATATAGCAACTGTCTTTGGTCTTCCAGTATCCACAACTCATGCGATTGTGGGAGCGGTGGTTGGATTTGGAATTATAAGTGTGGGAATTGATCCCATAAACTGGGGGAAGGTGATAAAGATAGTGCTAAGCTGGATCATATCTCCAATAAGTGGTGCAATTATTGGGGGTGGAATGTATTACTTTGTGGAGAAAAGGATTATCCAGAGGGAGCATCCCGAAATAGAAGCGGAACGTTTCTCTCCTTTATTGATCTCATTGGTATGCATTGTCTTGATCCTATCTCTTATCTTTAAGGGGCTTAAAAATCTCCACCTTAAGGTGAGCTTTTTCCATGTGCTTATATTCTCCTCCCCATTTGCCTTCCTCTTTGGAATCTTAGGAAAGCGATGGATCAGATGGTATCTACATAAAAAGGACTTTTCAGGCACAAGACATGGAGCCATGACCCCCCTTAACAGATTTTTTGCACAACTTCAGATTCTCACCGCATGCTATGTGGCATTTGCCCATGGTGCCAATGATGTTGCAAACGCAGTTGGCCCATTGGCTGCCATATTTTCAGTGGTAAAGACTAAAACCGTGGCACTTAAAGTGGAAGTCCCCATATGGATGCTCTTTATTGGAGGAATTGCCATTGGAGGGGGGTTATTTGTATTTGGAAAGAGGGTTATAGAGACCATTGGCAAAAACATAACAGAGATTACTCCTGTAAGAGGTTTCTGTGCAGAGTTTGGAGCAGCCACCACCATCTTGGTATGTTCCAGATTGGGACTTCCGGTATCTACCACCCATGTCTTGGTGGGCTCTGTTGTTGGAGTGGGAATTATGAGAGGAATGGGATCTCTTGATCTTAGAATTTTAAGGAACATCGCGTTATCTTGGGTAATTACCATTCCTTTTACAGTTGTAATTTCAATGATTTTATATAAACTGTTTCTTATACTTTTTTAAAATTATGGAGTTTAGGATATGAGGTTAATACTTAGCTCCCTTTTTATTAAGTCACCCTTTGAAAACCTACAGAGACATGCAGAGAAAGTGAGGGAATGTGCAACTCTGTTTAAAGAGGCAGCGATTTGTCATATGAGTGGAGAATGTGAAGAATTTGATATGTTAACAGATAAGGTGGCAAAGATTGAAAGCGAGGCAGATGCTATAAAGCGTAATATAAGAAATCACCTTCCACGTGGGATCTTTATGCCAGTGGATAAGTTCCAATTCATGCTATATGTGGGTGAACAGGATAAAGTATTAGATGAGGTGGAAGAGGCACTGTTTTGGCTCTCTTTTAGACCCAAAAGCATACCTAAGGAGGTGGAAGAAGACTTCAGGCATTTCATAATTTCCGTAATTCCTCCTATTGAAAAGTTGGCAGAGCTTGTGTCTCTTGCTACCAGATATTTTAGACATAAGACAGAAGAGCAGAGGAAAAGACTGAAGAGTATAATAAGGGATATAAGACAATATGAAAGGGAAGCAGACCTCTTGGAAAGAGAGCTCAAATATAAGATATTCAGTATAATAAAAGATCCTCTTGCGGTTTATCATCTGGTAAGGCTTGCTGAGATTATTGGAAGTATTGCAGACCATGCAGAAAATGCTGCAGACAGAATGCGTGCAATGATTGCTAAATAGAAGAGTGGATGCAACAGCCCAGGACTCATTGCATAAGATGTGGAAAATGCTGCAAAAGTTCCAGCCCATCCTTACAGAAAGAAGATTATGATCTTATAGAGAAGGGGTTTATCAGGATAGATCAGCTTTTTACCATTAGAAAAGGGGAGCTGGTCAGAGACAATATTGAGGGTAGGATAAGAAGACTTGGGTATGAGATGGTAAAGATAAAAGAGAAGGAAAATGGTGCCTGTATATTTTATGATGCTCAAGAGAGTGCATGCACCATATATAGAGATAGACCTATTCAATGTAGGGCACTTAAGTGCTGGGATACCAGAGAATATATGAGAATCTATAAGAAAGAAAAATTGACCAGAAAGGATATAATTAAAGATAAAGATTTGCTCCTACTCATTGAAGAACATGAAAGGAGATGCTCCCATCTTCAATTGGAGACTCTGGTATCAAATATACCCAACAGAGGGGAAGAGGCGGTCAATGGTATATTGGATATGCTAAGATTTGATTTTCATATAAGATCATTTTTGTCAAAAAGATTAGGAATACCCAAGGAATATATGCCTTTTTACTTTGGAAGACCTCTTATGGATATAATAACCGTCTATGGCTTAAGGGTAATAAAGGAAGATAATAATACCTTTCTACTTACCTCTACCTGAAATTATAGATACCACCAAGGCAAGGCCAAAATTTTACTGTGAAGCCATCTTACATCTTTACCAGCATGGATTATCAAACCTCTTAAAGTTTCAGGAAACTTTTCAACAAATTTTAGAAGATTTTTAACATCCCTCAAAGAGGGAGATTCTGTAAGTTTTGCCTCAAAAGCAAGAATTTTAGTTCCTTTTTCTATCACAAAATCCACTTCTTCTACTCCCCTTGAATCCCTATAAAAATAGAGTTCTGCTTTTGGAAGAAAAAGCGCACAATTTACTTTTAGATGTAAAAAGACCAAATTTTCAAAAAAGGCCCCTTTTTCTCTGGCCTTTTGGAGCATTGTTTTTTCACTATAACCGGTTAAATATACTGCTAAAGCTGGATCAATAAAAAAAACTTTGGGAGTCTTAACTATCCTTTTTGCCCTCGCAGGAAAATAGGGAAAGAGCCTTCTTATTATCCCGGTTACTTCAAGCAGATTTAAATACCGATAAACAGTGGGTTGACTTACACCCGTGTCTCTGGCAATCTCTGTCTGATTTACTAAATTTGCACATCTAAAAGCAAGGGAAATTTCCATTCAGAATTTGAATAATTTTCATTCATATTTTGAATGATATTCCCAAAAAGTTAATTGTCAAGTATTTAAGGCGTAATAAGTTTAAGTTTTGGGAAATAGGTGCGATATAACTTAGGGTCTCTTGTAAGGAGGATGTAATTATTAATAGCAGCATGGGTTCCAATATAAAAATCTGGAAGAGGAGAAGTCTTTTTTCCTTTTCTTTTTTTATAAGCTAAAAAACACTTTCCAGCCAAAAAAGCAGCTTCCCATATTACCAATATGTCCTTTTCAACACATTCTGCAAGATGAGACGCAGACCATCTAAACCAGTTTGGATCTTCAGTGAGTATATCCAATAAGACATTAGAATCTACTAAAAAAGGCATTACTCTTCACCTCGTGTAAGAGCCATTATTTCATCTGTGCTCAAAGAGACAGTAGCCTTACCTTTCAAATGTCTTATAAGCTGGGCACCTTTCCCCGGAGCTGCCCTCTTTTTTATCAGTTTAAGAGAATTCCCTTCAGGAATAAATTCAACTTCTGTTCCAGGTAAAAATCCCAATCTATTTCTCAATTCCTGCGGAATAGTAACCTGGCCCTTAGTTGTGATTTTCATGTTTGATCTCCTTTATTATTAGTAAGAATCTTACAGTAAGAAAATTACTGATTAATAATATATTTTCAACAACTGATTTTAAGACAATAACTGAGAGCTTTGAAAAATTCAAAGCTCTCAGAAAGAAGCTGTAAATGGAATCTGTCATTGCGAGGGTCTTAAAAGACCCGAAGCAATCTGAGAATGGTTCTTGGTTCGAGGT
>CBFDUE010000041.1:0-21063 GCA_965613025.1 uncultured bacterium | reverse complement strand
AAATATCTCATCCATTGCCCTATTTCCTGACTTTCTTCCCTCCTATCTCCCAAAAGCCCAGACTTGAGGTATGATATCTTAGATGAAAAGGGATATTCCTATAGTGCTGGTTGCCTTTGGGACCACAACCGAAGCGCTTAAGACCTATGCCTTTATGGATTCTGTCTTCAGAGACCGTTTTGAGTCCAATGAGATCTTTTGGGCATATTCTTCAAGGATGGTTAGGGATTGGATCAAGAAGAGAAAGGGTATTGATCTTCGGCACCCTCATGAGGTTTTAAATGATTTGGTCTCAGGCGGCTATGAATGGGTAGTGGTTCAATCACTTCACCTCTTATGTGGGCATGAGTTTTACAGGATGGTTGAGGAGGTTAGACAGGTTCCCCTTAGAACCTCCATAGGTCTTCCATTATTATCCACTCCTCAGGATTACAAGGAGGTTGCAAGGGCACTGAAGCCATTGATTGTTGAAGAGATAGATACAGCAAATCTCCTTGTAGGCCACGGCACAGACCATCCTTCATGGGCCAGCTATCTTGCGCTGGAGTCCACATTTCAGAAGATTGGAGTAAAGAATATCTTTGTTGGTGCTTTAGAAGGGGCTCCGTCTATGAAAGAGGTGGTTATGAGAGTGTGTAGTGCAGGTTTTACAAAGGTGCATCTTATCCCTTTTATGCTTGTTGCTGGCACCCACTTTTTTGAAGATCTTGCAGGTGCCGATAACTCATTGAAGAAGGCCTTTGAATCTTGGGGACTAAAAGTCAGTGTGGTTGATAGAGGTATCGGGTATCAAATAGAGGTAGTTGAGATATTTTGCAGACATATAGAGGAGGCACTGGAGGCCATTGGATAGCCCTATATGGGGTAAGAGGTGCGTTAGAAGTCTATTTGTAGAGGGGTTGTTATCATGCCAAAGTTAGGTAAATTATTTGGGGTTGGGGTTGGCCCTGGCGACCCTGAACTAATATCCCTTAAGGCAGTAAAGGTGTTAAATTCTGTCTCTGTGGTCTATTGTGCATCTTCTACTAAGAATTCCTATTCCCTTGCAAGGGAGATTGTATCACCCCATCTGAGAAGGGGTGTTCCGTTGGTAAGGCTTTATTTCCCCATGACACATGAGAAGAAGCGGCTCCAGGAGGCATGGTGTAGAAATGCCTATGAGATCTTTCAGACCCTTAAGGATGGAAATGATGCAGCATTTGTGACACTGGGTGACCCAATGATATACAGCACATTTGGTTACATAATGTATGCTCTCAAGGAGATTGCACCAGAGGTGGAGATATCCATCATTCCTGGCATCAGCTCCTTTCAGGCAGCGGCAGCAGCTACCAAGTGTGTGCTTGCAGAGGCAGAGGAGAGTTTTGCGGTTATATCAGGAGCCAGAGGTGCAGAGAAATTAAGGGAGGTTACTGAATTTGCAGATAGGGTCATAATGCTAAAGGTCTATAAACATTATAAAGAGATCCTGAAGACCCTTAAGAGACTTAATCTCTCAAATAACTCAGTGCTTGTGATAAGGTGTGGCCTCAAGGATGAAAAGATAATAAGGGAGCTTGAAAGTTTTAGTGATGCCACACCTCCATACCTCTCTCTCCTTATCATAAAAAAGGAAAGTCTAAAAGGAAAGGCTGCTAAGTACAGAAAAGATGAAGAGAAAGATCTTTCAACGGTAAATAATAGGTTTGTAAGCATCCCTGAGTTAATACAAAGAAGGTCATTTGAGATAATAGATGCTGAAGTGCCTGAGCCAAGACCATTTTCTGGCCGTAAGTGGCAGATTGTAAGGAGAATGATCCATACAAGCGGAGATTTTGATCTTCTCTCTAAGGTGCGATTTCATGAAAAGGCAATAGATGCCGGAATAGAGGCAATAAAGAGAGGAAGCTATGTGATTACAGATACAAAGATGCTTCTTTCAGGAATAAATAAGCAGAGATTAAAGAGATACGGGTGCAAGATAAGGTGTTTTATAAGCAAAAAGCAGGTAGAGGAGCTTGCTAAAAGAGAAGGCATAACAAGGGCATGGGCAAGTGTTGATTTTTCTGTGCCTTACATAAATGGTTCTATATATGCCGTTGGAAATTCTCCAACAGCCCTTATAAGACTTATGGATCTGATAGAAAAGGATATATGTAAGCCTGCACTTATAATAGGTATGCCTGTTGGTTTTGTAAATGTGGAAGAGGCAAAACAAAGGCTTATAGGCCAGAAAAAAGTGCCTTACATTGCTGTTTCTGGAAGAAAAGGGGGGTCTTCCCTTGCAGCAGCAGTTATTAATCAGCTTCTGGAATTCTTAGAATCAGAACAACTATGAGAATAGGTTTTACCACAGGTTCTGCTGTAAGTGCAGCCACTAAGGCGGCAATACTTAGAATTGCTGGCCACAAACATATAACAGAGGTAGAGATTCCCCTTCCAGATGGTTCAAGAATGAAGATTCCTGTTTCAAAAACAGAGCTTCTTAAGGAAAACAGCAAAGCAGTGGCAGAGGTCATAAAGGATGCAGGAGATGATCCTGATGTAACAGATGGAGCAAGGATAGTGGCATTTGTCAGCATAAGCAGAAAATATCAGGCAGACAGCAGGATAACAATAAGGGCAGGAAAAGGAGTTGGTGTGGTTACAAAACCCGGACTTCCTGTTGCTATTGGAGAGCCTGCAATAAATCCTGTTCCAAAAAGACAGATAGCGCAATCTGCAATTGAGGCATTAAAAGAGACAGGACTTTATCCAGCAGATGTGGAAATCACAGTTGAAGTTCCAGATGGAGAAAGGATAGCAAAAAAGACCTTGAATCCAAAGCTGGGAATAATAGGCGGAATATCCATACTTGGGACAAGAGGAACAGTTATTCCATTTTCAAATGAGGCATATAAGAAGACAATAGAGATAGAGATGGATGTGGCTGTATCAAATGGCCAGGACACAATAGTTCTTAGCACAGGAGGAAGAAGTGAAAGATTTGCAAAAAAGATCTTTAAGGAATTAAATGAGGTCTGCTTTATACAGGTTGCAGATTTTTTTGGCTTTTCATTGAGAGAGGCAAAGAAAAGAGGATTTAGGCACATAATATATTCTTGCTTTTTTGGAAAACTTGTAAAGATGGCACAAGGACATGAATACACCCATGCAAAGGCATCTCGTATAGATTTTGATATATTGTCCCGGTGGTGCGCCCTATTTGGCATAAGTAGTGAAAGCATAAGGCAGATAAGACATGCAAATACTGCTTCTCAGGCACTTGAGATAATAATGAAAGAAAAAAGAGCAGATGAGATCATATCCTTTATCATAAAGAAGGCAATATCATATGCAAGAAGATTTTCTGGATCTAAGCCAGATATAACATTCTGCCTCTTTGATATGAAAGGAAGACTTCTTTTATCAGAGAAAAGGAAGGCAGATGAAAGATAAACTGATAAAGGTCATAGGAGCAGGTGTAGGCCGAGTAGATGTAAGCTCTGAGCATATAAGATGGGCAGATCTTTTGGTTGGAGGAGAAAGGCTTTTAAAAGAGATTAACTCTTCAAAAGAAAAACTGCTTATAAAGGGTAGCATAAAAGAGGTCCTAAGAAGGATAGCAGTCGCTATAAAAGAAGGGAAAAAGGTCTTGGTTGTTTCAGATGGAGATCCTCTCTTTTTTGGAATAGGAAAAAGGATGATTCAGGAATTTGGAAAAGAGTGTGTGGAAATACATCCAAATGTAACTGTTTCGCAGGTTGCATGTGCAAGGCTTGGCATACCATTTGATGAGATAAAGGTTGTATCAATTCATGGAAAAAAAGAGTTCTTTTCTGTCTTATCAGCACTTATGCAATCAGACATTGTTGGAATATATACAGATGGAGCTGAAGGGCCAAAGAGGATTGCAAAGGAGCTTTTAAGAAGGGAGATAAGAGATTTTTTTATGATAGTCTTGGAAGAGCTTGAGACAGATAAGGAAAGAATAAGAGAATTTGAAAAGATAGAGCATGTATTAGAGGAGGATTTTTTTGATCTGAACTTTGTGGTCCTAAGAAGGGTATCTGGTTCAAAACATACCTTAAAGATAGGAATGGATGATAGCTTTTACAGGCATGAAAGGGGACTTATTACAAAGAAGGAGATAAGGGTCATCTCGATCTCAAAGCTTGAGCTAAAAAGTAACAGCACTGTATGGGATATTGGTGCAGGTTGTGGATCTGTTGGGATAGAGTGTTCTTGTATTTCAAAAGAAGGAAGGATATTCTGCATTGAAAAAGAGTTAAAAAGATTTTACATGATAAAAGAAAACATAAAAAGAGCAGGTGCATATATTGTTGAAGCTGTCTGTGGAAAGGCACCTGATTGTTTAAAAGAGCTTCCCTCTGCTGATAGAGTATTTGTTGGAGGAGGGCTTTCTGAAGATCCTTTAATGCTTGAGCACATAAGCAGATACATGAAGCAAGATGGCATAATCGTTATAAACATAGCTCTTATAGAAAACCTGGCCAATGTATTAGCTTTTATTAAAGAAAAGGGATGGGAATTTGAGCTTACTCAAGTTATGATTTCAAGATCACATCCTATTGGAAAGAGCACAGCATTCAGACCCCTTAACCCAGTATTTATAATAAAGGTGGAAAAAAGAAGATGAAAAAAGGAAGGGTATATTTTATTGGAGCAGGGCCAGGGGATCCAGAGCTTATCACTTTTAAGGGAAAAAGATGCTTAGAGCAGGCAGATCTTATAATATATGCAGGATCCCTTGTTCCAAGGGGTCTTATTGAAAAAAGCAAGGCAAAAGCAATTGATTCTTCATCTTTGACACTTGACGATATCCACAGGCACATAAAAGAGGCGGTGGAGCAGGGAAAAATTGTTGCAAGGGTCCACTCTGGTGATCCATCCATATACGGAGCAATAGATGAGCAGATAAGGCTTTTAAAAAGAGATAATATCCCTTATGAGATAATACCCGGGGTTACAGCAGCATTTGCACTTGCAGCAGAGGCAGGAATATCTCTTACTGTTCCTGAGATAACACAGACCGTTATATTTACAAGAATATCAGGAAGAACCCCTGTTCCAGAAAGAGAGGCTCTAAGAAGACTTGCATCTCACAATGCAACAATTGCCATATATCTTTCAGCACTTAGTGCCTCTGCTATAAAAGAAGAGCTTATAAAAGGAGGATACAAAAGAAACGCACAGGTAATCATAGGATACAGGATAGGATGGCCAGAGCAAAAGATAATCAGATGCAGGCTTGATGAGATGGACAGAGTGGTAAAAGAGGAAGAGATAAAAAGGCAGGCTATATTTTTGATTATACCAGAAGCAGAGAAAGATACATTTTCAAAACTTTATTCGCCTGACTTTTTTCATGGATTCAGAAAAGGATAAAAAAAGAGCCATATATTGCCTTACATCAAAGGGCGCTGAACTGGGCTACAGGATAAAACAGCTTATTGGAGCTGATCTCTTTGTTCATGAAAAGATAAAAACAGGATTTAGCTGTCTTAGATTTAAAAGGCTATCTTCACTTATATCAGAGGTATTTCATGCCTACAGGGAACATATCTTTATTACTGCCATGGGAATTGCTGTAAGAGGCATATCCCCTTATATAGGCTCAAAAGGGTCTGATCCTGCTGTTGTTGTAATTGACCAAAATGGAAGATACTGTATAAGTGTTCTGAGCGGACATCTTGGAGGTGCAAATGAGCTGTGCAAAAGGATAGCAGAGCTTATAAAGGCCACTCCAGTTATCACCACAGCAACAGATACAGAAGGAATAAGTTCAGTTGAGCTTCTTGCCAAGAAAAGAGGTATGCATATAGAGAATCTTTCTGCGCTAAAGGAAGTGAGCTTTGCAATGATTGAAAAAGAGCCTGTCCAGCTGTTTGATCCAGATAATATATTTCCTCTTGATTATCCCAAGATAATTAAGGTTTCAGATGAAACAGAGTGGAGGAAAGATATCCCTGGTGTATGGGTTTCCTGGAAGAAGACAGAAGCGCTAAATAACAAACTTATTGTTGTTCCTAAAAGCCTTGTGGTTGGAATAGGATGTAACAGAGGGACAAAAAAAGAAGAGATCAGAGATGCTGTTCAAAGTGTATTTAGATCATTTGGCTTAAATGTAAAAGCAATAGGGCTTATTGCAACCATAGATAAAAAAAGAGATGAAAAAGGGATTCTTGAATTTGCAGATGAAATGGATGTGGCTGTTAAGTTCTTTTCTTCTGAGGAGCTTAAGTGTATAAGTGTTCCAAATCCTTCAAAAATTACAGAAAGATATGTGAGGACAAAAAGCGTATGCGAGGCATCAGCAATAGCAGCGGTAAAGATGGGAGAAATCGTTGTTCCAAAACAGAAGTTCAAAAATGTAACAATAGCGGTAGCCTTAAAAAAGGCTCACTAAGGGTTGTTGGTATTGGGCCTGGTGGATCAGAACATATCACGAAAAGGGCGATCTCAGCAATAGATAAAGCTGAGGTTATAGTTGGATATACCACATATATAGAGCTTTTGGAAGAGGGCTTAAAAAAGGGAAAAGAAGTGATATCTACTGGAATGATGAAGGAGATTGAAAGATGCAAGATTGCCATAGAAAAAGCAAAACAGGGTAAAAGCACAGCTATAGTAAGTGGAGGAGATCCTGGAATATATGGCATGGCAGGACTTATCCTTGAATTGCTTTCTTTGGAAGATCTTATAGATAAGATTAACTTAGAGATCATCCCTGGCGTTCCGGCTCTTTGTGCTGCTTCAGCACTTCTTGGAGCGCCCATCATGCATGATTTTGTCTCTATAAGCCTTAGTGATCTTTTGACACCTTGGAAGCTTATAAAAAAAAGGATAATTCTGGCATTAGAAGGAGACTTTGTAATAGTTCTTTATAATCCAAGCTCAAAGAAAAGAAAAAGGAAGCTAAAAGAAGCCATTGAGCTAATAAGAGAGAAAAAGGGAGATAAGGTTCCGGTAGGTATTGTAAAAGATGCCACAAGAGAGGGAGAAGAGATTATTATAACAGATATAAGATCCATTGACCCAGAGATAGTTGATATGAGAACCATCCTGATAATAGGAAACTCTACAACCAAGATTCATGATGGCTTTATGATTACACCAAGAGGTTATGAAGATAAATATTTTTAGGAGAATATCTTGCGTAAGATCTCTGCATTCATGATAGCAGGGACACATAGTGGATGCGGTAAGACCATGGTTACACTTGCAATGATAGCTTCCCTGGTAAGAAGGGGCTATAGGGTTCAGCCTTTCAAGGTGGGCCCTGATTTTATTGATCCGGGGCATCATCGACGCATTTCGGGCAGAGATTCTCATAATCTGGATGGCTGGATGATAGGGTTAGAATATTCAAGGAAGATCTTCTATAAGTATACGGCTGATGCGGATGTGGCAGTTGTTGAAGGGGTGATGGGGCTGTATGACGGGTATTCAGGAAGTGATGAAAGCGGCTCCTCTTCGCAGATGGCCAAGGCCTTGGGGATCCCTGTCCTTCTGGTTGTTGATGCAAGATCCATGGCCCGCTCTGCTGCCGCACTTACCCTTGGTTATCGGAGCTTTGACCCTGCCCTTCATTTTGGAGGGGTGATCTTTAACATGGTTGGAAGTAATACCCATGCCGAGCATCTAAGAGAGGCAATAGCGCATTCTCTATCAGGTGTTTCAGTATTGGGGTGCCTGAAAAGGAATGAGAGTATCACCACTCCATCAAGACACCTGGGGCTTATTACAGATGAAGACAATCCATTTACTCAGGAACGTATAGATGCCCTAATTGATTGGATAGAGGATGGCCTTGATCTTAAAATGATACTTGAAAAGACCAGTATTCAGATTGATTCTGGTTCGGTTTATAGACATTCCTTTTCCACCCTGTATGAGGGTGATAGGGTCCCCATCGGATTGGCAAGGGATCAGGCCTTCTGTTTCTATTATGCAGAAAATCTGAGGCTGCTTGAAGAAGCCGGTGCCCAATTGGTGGAATTTTCTCCTATTAAAGACCATAGCCTTCCTAAGGGACTTAGAGGGATAATCCTGGGTGGTGGATATCCAGAGCTGTATGCAAAGCAACTTGCCCGGAACCGCGGCCTTATGGAACAGATAAGAGAGTTTTCTTCCAAAGGGGGGCCAATATATGCCGAATGCGGTGGCTTTATGTATCTGGGCAAAAGCATCAGGGATCTGCAAAATGTGGAGCATCCTATGGTAGGTATCTTTCCTGTAAAGAGTGTAATGAATCGCTCTTTGAAGTCCTTAGGGTATAGAGAGGTAATGACCCTATCTGAGTCTCCTTTAGGGCCAAAAGGAACCACCGCAAGGGGGCATGAGTTTCACTATTCACATCTGGATGGAAGCCTACAAGACCCTGCCCTTATTCATATCTACAATGTAGATAATAGAAAAGGGGCAGAAGGGAAAGAAGAGGGATTTATGAAGAGAAATACCCTTGGCTCATATATTCATCTACATTGGGGATCAAACCCGGAGATCCCACAAAATTTTGTAAGATTCTGCAGGGAGGCTGATATTGAGACCTGAGCAGATATAACGATTTCCTTTTTAAAGCATATTGTAGGGATCCACATCTATTATTATTCGGATATCTCTGCCTTTAATAGACATCTCCTTAGATATCATATGAATATGGATAAGATTGGCCTCCATTAATTCCTTAGTCGGGAATTTACATAATATCTGCCATCTGTATCTCCCTCTTAGTTTAGAGAGGGGGGCTGGTGATGGGCCCATAATCTTAATTTGCTCTTCCTTAGAGAAGAGGGATCTTAATCTATTGGTAATACTTTCAGCTGCTTTTTCTACCTTCTGTCTATCTCTTGAAGACAGGACTATATTTATGAGATGAGAAAATGGAGGATAAAATAGGCGTCTTCTTAGATCGATCTCTCTTTTATAAAATGAAAGATAGTCTGAATTTATGGCATTTAGGATAGCATAATGAGAAGGATTAAAGCTCTGAACAATCACTCGTCTCCTCACTCCATCCTTTTGTGCTAAACTTATAAGCTGAGATAGGAGTTGAAATGTCCTCTCTGGCGCCCTGAAATCGGGAAATACCAGTGATAGATCTGCTGATATTACCCCTATCAAGGCCACATTGCTAAATTCATAGGCCTTTGTTATCATCTGAGTTCCAATAAGAATATCAATATTCCCCTGAGATAGCTCCTTTAATATCTCTTCCTCTTCTATCTTTGTCTTTACACTGTCTCTGTCAAATCGGGTAATTTTTTTTTGTGGAAATATCCTCTTGAGCTCTCTTTCCAATCTCTCAGTCCCAAATCCATATGCCCTGATCTTTCCAATTTTGCAAAATGAACATGCCATTTCCATCTCTTGACTGAATCCACAATGGTGACATATAAGGCGATTGTCTTTAAGGTGGAATATCATGGGCATATCGCAGTCTTTACATCTTATAATCCTTCCACACTCTGAACATATATGAATACGATTAAATCCCCTTCTGTTTAAAAAGACTATGGCCTGCATCTTTCTATTAATTGTATCTTCTAATGCCTCTAAAAGCCTCTTTGAGATTATGGATCTCTTTTTGTTTTTCCCCTCACCTTTCATATCTATAAGCTCTATCTGTGGGGTTAAATGAGGATAAGGCCTCTTTTGTATCTCAATTAATTTAAATTTCCCGATTTCACATTTATAAAATGAATCTACAGAAGGCATTGAAGATCCTAAGATCACGGGAACATCTTCTATCTCTCCTCTCAGCAGTGCACAGTCCCTTACATGGATTCTTGCCCCTTCTTCTTGCTTATAAGAAAAATCATGTTCTTCATCTACTATAATAATTCCCAGGTTTTTTAAGGGTGTAAAGAGGGCAGATCTTGGCCCTATAACAAGATATGTATCTCCTCTTAAGATCTTAAGCCACTGGTCATATCTTTCTCTGATACTGAGTTCACTATGATAGATGGTTACCTTTTCTCCTAAGACAGATCTAAATACAGACCATATTGATTGAGCTAAGGCCACTTCTGGAACTAACAGAAGGGCACTTTTCCCCTTATTTATTACATATTCCACACATCTAAGATATACCTCTGTCTTTCCACTTCCTGATATCCCGTATAAGAGAAAGACACCGTATCCAGAGTCTGTTTCCGTATTTATTTGAGATATGGCATCCTTTTGTATAGGATACAAAATTTTGGGTCTTTCAAATCTATGGATGATCAGTCCTTTAGGAGTTTTTAATACCTCTCTTTTTCTTATCTTTAATACACCCTTCTTTTTCCATTTCTCAATTAGATATCTAAAGTTGGAGATCTTCTCCTTCAATATCTCGTATCTGATTTCATCGGTAACTAAAAATAACTCCAAAAAACTCCTTTCATCTCTTGCCTTCAGTCTATGTCTTAGGATATCTTTTATATCTATCCCCTCTGCCAGACATACATATCTTTCAGTTGAAGGTCTTATAGGGGATTTCTGCCTATATTCCTCTATCTGAATCCAGCCCTTTGATCTTAGATATCTAATCTCTTCCCTGTATCTTCTAAGATCCACACTCTGGGATTGATTTAATCTATTGAGGATATCTTTAATAATTGAATCATCAGATATCTTTTCAATGGCACGCCTTCCCTTTGGGGTGAGAGTAATTGATTTTTTTACCTTTAGAGCAGCTCCACCAGGAAGTATGGATCTTATAAGGGGGCCTATGGGGTATAGATAGTATCTGGATACTTTAAATAGTAGTTGAATCAGATTTTCGGTAATTAGGGGTTCATCCTCAAGTAGCTCCTCTATCTGTTTTAACTCTCTACCTATTGAATCTTCATATCCAACAACATATCCCTCTACCTTTCTGTTCTGGAAAGGCACGATCACCCTGTAGCCTATGAGATTTAGATGGGAAAATTTTTCTGGAACACGGTAAGAATAGGTCTCCCAAAGTGGAAGATTAACTGCTACCTTAACGACTCTCATTTAATCCTTCTTAAAAGGGGAGAAACAAATCTATTAAAGATATGGAATTTACTATATAGGGCCTTTTCTCTGAAGGGAAATTCAAACAGGTAAGATTGCATCTTCTCTCTAAAAGGCATATATTTCTTTATCTCTTCATCTTCCATATATCTCTGTCTTAACCTTACTATTATAGTAGGTATATCAATCTTTAAAGGACAGACCTCTTTGCATGCACCACAGAGTGTGCATGCAAAGGGAAGATGAAAGGTATCTTGGTATTTCAAAAGAAGAGGAGTAAGTATGGAGCCTATAGGGCCTGAATATACCCAACCATAGGTATGACCACCTACCTTTATATAGACAGGGCAGACATTCAGACATGCACCACACCTTATACAGAAGAGGGTGTCTTTGACTTCAAGATCTTTCAATATGTCTTTCCTGCCATTATCAAGCAAGATAAGATAAAATCTTTCTGCGCCGTCAAGTTCATCTTTTCTCTTAATTCCATTTATAATAGATACATAGGTGGGCAGTTTTTGGCCTGCGGTGCTTCTGCTTAGAAGTTCCATAAATATGACAAGCTCATTAAATGAAGGGATTACCTTTTCAATCCCCATGATAGCGATATGAATCTTTGGAATAGTAGTGGTATAACGAATATTACCTTCGTTTTCAAAAAGCACTATGGAACCTTCCTTAGCCACTGCAAAATTAACGCCGGTTATACCCATATCTGCCTCTAAAAACCTCTTTCTAAGCACATCTCTTGCAAACATAGTAAGCTCATGGGGATCTCTCATATACGGAGCTCCCAGCTTCAGCCTAAAGAGTTCGGCAATCTGTTCCTTTGTCATATGTATTGCTGGGCCTACAATATGTGAGGGGGGTTGATTTGCAAGCTGTATGATAAATTCACCAAGATCTGTTTCTGTAATATGAACCCCTTTAAATCTAAGCCAATCATTTAGTCCAATCTCTTCAGAGACCATTGATTTACCTTTAACTATCTTTTTCACTCTATGCCTTTTAATTATATCTTCTACAAGCTGGTTTGCCTCTTTGCTATCCTCTGCCCAATAGACCTCCCCTCCTGCCTTTTCAACATTCTTTTTAAGCTCATTTAGATAGAGATCTAAATCCGATAGGGTCTGAGACTTTATCTTGTATGCCAGATCCCTAAGGGATTCTGAATCATTAAGTTCAGCAAATGCCCTATCTCTCATCTCTTTGAATCTTTTTGATACACTGCTCAGGGCCTTCTGAAGAAAAGGATCTCTTAATGCCTTTTTTGCTGATCTCTTAAAGTGTAGAGTCTTAACTTCCATTTTTCTTTAATCTTCTACATACCTTGCATAAAAGATTTAACAAGACAGAAATTCTATTAAATGCATACATCTGATATCTGACCCAAGCCTTCTGAGTGCTATTGATATATTCATAAGACAGCTAAGCTCTGAACCAAGCAATATCTCAGCACCACTTTCTATGATATTTTTTGCCTTATCATCTGCTATTGCCATAGAGATATCCCTGTATTTAAATGAAAAGGAGCCTCCAAATCCACAACATCTGTCACTATCTGGAATATCAACCAGTCTTAATCCCTCTATATTTGAAAGAAGCTCTCTTGGCTGATCATATATACCAAGCCCTCTCTTCACCTGACATGAGTCATGATATGCAACAGTTGTAAATCTTTTAAGACCAAAGTCTGTGTATCTGCACACACTTACCAGAAAATCGGAAAATTCATAAACCTTTTTTGATAGCTCAGCCACTCTCTTTTGAATAGTTGGGTTATTCTTAAACAGTTCCATATAGTGATGTTTAATGGTATAGATACATGAACCGGATGGAGAAATTATATATTGGTAATCTATTAATTCATCCAAGAGCTTCTCTGCCAGATATCTTGCACTTTTCCAATTTCCCGAATTAAAAAAGGGCTGGCCACAACACCATTTATCCCATCGCCCCACCACATCTACTGAAACTTTTTCTAAGATCGTTTCCATCATCTCTGATATCTCAGGCTTCAATAGCTTTACAAGACATGGAACAAATATGATAGCTTCCACAATTCCCTTTACCCAAAGATATCGTTTAGCGCATCTTCAATATATTCAAATCTAAACCTGAAACCCTCTTTTAAAAGTCTTTCAGGATATGCCCTCTGCCCCTTTAAGAGCAGATCAGAAAACTCTCCCATAAACAACTTTAAAAAAAGGGATGGAATACCAAATGGAATGGTAAATTTTTTTAGCGCTGAACCCATGGTCTTGGTAAATTCCCTGTTTGTAACGGCATTGGGAGAGGCACAATTTATAGGGCCACAAAGATCATCTCTTTTAATTACAAATTCAAATATTCTCATAAGGTCTTCTAAATGTATCCATGACATGAATTGCTCCCCCTTTCCAAAAGGGGCTCCCAGATTCCACTTAAATATGGGTGTGGAGACCTTTATGATCCCTCCCCCCCTTCCAAGCACTATCCCTATTCTGAGTATAGAGGTTCTAATTCCAAGATCCTCTGCCCTTTTTGCCTCATCCTCCCATTGAACACATACATCTGCAAGAAAGTCATTACCTGCTCTGCAATCTTCACCCAGCCTCTCATCTCCATGGAATCCATAGTATCCCACTGCCGAGGCAGTGATAAACAATTTCACCTCTCCCGTTGCGTTAATCAGTGGATCTATAAGATTTCGTGTGGTGAGTATTCTACTCTCTCTGATCCTCTCTTTTACCTTTCTGGTCCACCGCTTAAATATGCTCTCCCCTGCAAGGTTAATTATTATATCATGTTCTCTGATGCAATCCTGCCACGGGCCAGGGACTGTGGGATCAGCTTGAATATAGGTTAATTCATCCTTTTGGGGTAAGAGCTCAGGATCCCTTCTTGTAATAACATATATGGAATACCCTCTATTTTTTAGGAATTCCCCTAAGGCACTTCCAATAAATCCTGTTCCACCTGTTATAAGGATCTTCATCATCTAATATTTATGAAATTATTTAGCCCCTGTCAAAATGTTACTGTTTTATGGCTTTATGGAGTTGGGCTTTAATATTCCGGATCTATGGATGGAAAAGTCATATCTTAAGGGATCATCTGGAGATATCTCTCTAAATGCCTCAGTAATCTCAATGGCAGTAATGATATCCTTTGATCTCCTCTGGGTAAGTCCATAGGCAAGTGAAAATTTATGCATATGGACATCCAATGGCACAATAAGAGCAGATTTTGGAATGCCTTTCCAACCACCTGGATCCACCTCATCCTTCCTTACCATCCATCTTAAAAAGAGATTAATTCTTTTAAATGCACTCCTTCCCTCTGCCCTGGGTATTATTCTTAAATTATAAGAGACTTGATCCTTAATCTCCCTTATGAATCTCCTTATAACCGCCAATATATCCTTTGAATCTTCAAAATGGATGACAAAAAATCGGTTTAAAGAGCCATACCTTTCAATTATCACCCTAAGTCCTTTTAAGAGATAAAAGATCTCCTCTTCATCATTAAAGCGATATCTAAATCCCCTAAGAGCAGTTCTAATCTCTCTTAGATCCGATTCCATAAGAAATCTTCTAGGAGAATGCCCCATCCTCTGAAGCAGCCCTTCAATTGCCTTTATTATCTGCCCTACCCTCCCATATGCAAGATGGGATGCAATGATTCCCACAATCTCTCTGTCAGTTGGAGTTTCAAATCTATAGAGAAACTGAAGAGGATCTGGACAGATGAATCTCCTTTTATGATACCTCTTATACAGAGACTCAAGAAGGGTATAAAGCTCAACCTTGTCTAACACCCTATCCTTTCAGCTGCCTCCTTACATAGATCTGCGATTGTTGTAACCCTTAATCTATCATCAAATATCTCTACCGTCTGGTTGCTATCTTCCATCTCTCTTATCTTCTTACATGCCCTCTTTATGGAAAGCAATCCACATACCCAGATACATAGTGCCTTTGTAAGTAAATCGTTTGAGCCTTCCATCTCTTTTAATATATAGATGGAGGCATCTTTTACTGCTGATGGATCAATCTTAGCGATCCTCCCAATTGCCCATATTACCCCTTGCCTTAATCTCTCCTCTTCAAGATAATTCCAATCCTCCATGAGATATGAGATCAGAATATTAATAAATTCCTCCCTTATGGTATCAACAGATGCCATGATCTCACCCATTGCCTCAGGAGATCCCCAACCAATCCCCCCTGACTCATCATTTAAATTCCACATAAATCTCCTCATCAATATCCTGAGATATTCCATGTCATTTTCTGAAATCTTTGATGCAATAAGGCCTATGCCCTTTATAGCAGCCCACTTAAGCTCTAAAGAATCGCTATAAAGATAAGGAAGGAGATAATTAAATAGGATTCTTGGACGAAATTTTAGCAATTCATTCAATGCTCCTTTTTTAAGGATTTTTCCTATCTCCTCTTTATCTCTTCTATAAGAGGGCATTATCTAAGATAGGCTATTTAAGGCATCGGCAATCTTCTTTCCAAGTTCAATACACATCGTGAGAGCCTCCTCATCAGGTCTAAATTGAACTCTCAGAGGAGGAGTTATTATATTAAACTTCATCTCCTCTAAGATTCCATGAATCATCTTTGGTGCTTCTCCTGACCATCCATAGGAACCAAAGGCTGCTCCTATCTTATTCTTAGGTCGTCTCAATTTCTATAATTTTTCAAATTGATCCTTTGTAGCACCACATACGGGGCAGACCCAATCATCGGGCAGCTTATCAAAGGGGGTGCTTGGTTCAATGCCGCTGTCAGGATCACCTGTTTCAGGATCATAGATATATCCACAGACTGTGCATTCATACTTATCCATAACCTGACCTCCAGAGATAATTTCAGAATTTAATATAATAATAATTATTACTGTTCAATATATAATGTTTTTGGTAAAAAAATTTATATATAATCAACCTTAGGTTTTTGAGATAAGATTTTTAACTCTATGCTCAATCTGATCCCTTATTTTGGAAAGATCCTCTTTGGATTTGCCTTTTGGATCTTCAAGATCCCAATTCTCTATTGTTGAGCCATATCCAGCAGGACACTGAATTTCACAGCCCATCTGAACTATCAGATCAAATTCTGCTTGACATATCTCGCCATAGGCCTTTGGCCTGCGGTATGCAATATCAATCCCCCTTTCTGCCATTACCTCTATGACCACTGGATCTATTCTGGAAGCTGGGCTATTACCGGCGCTTTGGACATCAAACCGCTCTTTCCCATAATATTCTAAAAATGCTTGTGCCATCTGACTTCTTCTGGCATTTTCTTGGCAGATAAATAAGATCCTCTTTCTGCCATTAAGAGATCTTAAAAATTCCCTTGCCTTATCTCTACACTCTTTAAAAGCAGTTGGATGATTGACTATCTCACCTGCCCTATCTACCTCTCTAAATCCCAGATATCCCTCAAAAGAGGCAGAGATTGCGTCAAAAAAATATCTACAGGTCAACTCCACACCCAAAAAGAGATTTTTGCCTCTGGTTGCACCCACACTTAATAGAAACCCTCTTCTGCTATCTGCCTTTGGCTCTTTAAGCTTAAAACGATACCTCCTTGCCCAAAGAGCCTGAACCCTATCTATCAATGCCTTTGTCTGAGAAGGCATGCCATAAAAGAATATGGGAGTGGATAAGATAACAAGATCAGCCATTCTAAGGAGATGATTTACTTCTTCCATATCATCTGAAAATTTACAAAACCCTTCTATTTCACAGAATCCACATCCCATACATGGAGAGATATTCATATCTGAGATATTAAACTGTCTTATTATATGACCTTGCCCCCTGAACTCATCTAAAAATATAGATAAGAGATGGTCTGAATTGCCCCCCTTTCTTGGGCTTCCCATAATACCTAATATTACTGCCACAAGAGATACTCCATTGGAATTATACTTGAGTGAATGATTGATGCATTTGATTAAAAAAAGGCCTTAATTATGAGGGATAAGATACCTGCAAGCATAAATCCCATCATCCATTTAAGCAACTTCACATCACCTTCAAGGGATTCCACCCTCAGCTCTACCCTCTTTATGGATTTATGTAATTCTGACCTAATACTGCTCATAGATTCATGTAGTTCACCCCTAACACCATTAATGGACTCCTGTAGATCTGACCTGACATTGTTGATGGATTCATGTAGTTCACTCCTAACACCACTAATGGATTCCTGTAACTCTGACCTGACCTCCTGTATCTCACCCTTTAAACCTGCTATGGACTCCTGTAACTCTGACCTGACATTGCCAATAGATTCATGTAGTTCACCCCTAACACCACTAATGGATTCCTGTAACTCTGACCTGACCCCCTGTATCTCACCCTTTAAACCTGCTATGGATTCCTGTAACTCTGACCTGACATTGCCAATAGATTCATGTAGTTCACCCCTAACACCATTAATGGACTCCTGTAACTCTGACCTGACATTGTTGATGGACTCCTGTAATTCAGCTTTTACATTGCTGATATATTCCTGTAGCTCTGACCTCTGCTGAATAAGATCACTCTTGGTGGCAAGCTCAGAAATTGCAAAGCTTTGCGCCTCCTTAATCGCCTCAGTTAGTGCTTCTGCCTGATCCTCGGTAAATCCGGCACCCCTAAGCCTCTTGGTTAATTTTAAGGTGTCTATTCCAGCTACCATGGGATAATGAATAAAATTTAATATAAGATTTGTCAAAAGGATAATTAATGCTTATATATTAAGCTAATTCATTGTATTGTTCTTTTCAAGGTTTTTTAAAGACCTATCTTTAATCTGTTACTACTAAGGAGGTACTCAGAAGAAGAGACTTAAAATATCTCAAAAGTCCATAAAAAGCGATGAAAAAATTGTTTAGATAAGATATGTAAATGGAAAAGCATTGGATGGGATTTGCTGTTGATTCTGTATTTTCAGAGTTCAGGAGTAATTGGTTGAACAGATACAATTAAATTGACACGATGCTTAATATGGTTATTAATGAATATAAGGGGTGGTTTGATATCTGCTGTATTTTTATTTAGGGAGGTGATAAGGTGCCTATATATGAGTATAGATGTAATAATTGCGGAAGAATTCAGGAATTTTTGGTTATGGGCGGAACAGAGATTGATATAGTTTGTCCTGAATGTGGAAGTAGGGATATGAAAAAACTCCTTTCTCCGGCTTCATTTATAAATGCTGAAACCACTCGTATGCCTGGTAAAACCTGTTGCGGGAGAGATGAAAGATGCGAGTCTCCTCCCTGCTCTACAGGGGGCAGATGTAGAAGAGATAGGCTATAATAAATGGAGGTGAATAAGATGAAGATAGCAATTAGTTCTAAGGGGAGAGATCTAAGCTCTGAGATAGATCCCCGCTTTGGAAGATGTGCTTTTTTTATTGTAGTGGATATTGACACCATGGATTATGAGGTATTCGAAAATCAAAGTGGTATGCTTGCTGGAGGGGCAGGGATACAGGCTGCTCAATTTATAGCATCAAAAGGGGTTGAGGTAATAATTACAGGAAATTGCGGTCCTAAGGCCATGCGGACATTGGAAGCTGCCGGAATAAAGGTAATAACAGGATGTTATGGGACAGTTAGAGATGCGGTGGATGATTTTAAGGCCGGAAGGTTAAGGCCAACCGCAGAACCCACAGTAAATGAACATTTTGGTATGAGAGGAACTATTATGACTGATATGAGAGGCGGAAGTATAGGCGGTGGTAATGAATTGCAGCTGTTAAAAGAAGAGGTATCTGTCTTGAGGAGGCAACTTGAAAGAATTGAGGCAAGGATTCAGCAGCTTACAATGAGCGGGAAACCAGCGCAGAGCCACACAGAAGACCTGTTACGTATAGCTGTTCCAGTGGATAAGAATATGCTTTCTCAACATTTTGGGCATGCAGAACAGTTTTTAATAGCAGATATTGAGGATGGAGAAATAAAGAATACAGAGATAAAGATACCACCTCCTCATGAACCCGGGGTGCTTCCTCAATGGTTGGGAGATATGGGAGTAAATGTGATAATTACTGGAGGCATGGGGAGAAGAGCACTCAGTCTTTTTGATGAAAATGGTATAAGAGTAGTTGTGGGTGCTCCTACAATGGATCCTGTTGAAGTAATAAAGGAATATTTAAGAGGCACATTGAAAACAGGAGAAAATGTCTGTCATCATTAAAGATTTAAGGAGGATATTATGCAAGGACAAGGAAGAGGAAGAGCGCAAGGTCAGGGAAGAGGAAGAGGCGGTGGTATGGGAGCTGGACGTGGGCCTGGTGGAAACTGTATATGTCCCAATTGCGGAGAAAGGGTTCCTCATAAGAGGGGTATCCCATGTGCTGAAATGATGTGCCCCAGATGTGGAACCAATATGGTCAGAGAATAGATCTGAAATAAGTGGGATAATGTGTTATAGGAGCAAGGTAAAAGAAAGATAGAATAAAAAATGAAAAATATGTTTGATGACGAAGGCAGGAGGTAGAACTCCTGCCCCGTCACCGTCCTTAGGTTTCGGTCTGCTGTTGTCTTTCGAGCTCCTCAATACGCTTGCTTATCTCATCTAAAGTCCGTTTTATGTCTTTTGCCTCGGCCTTCAGCATTTCGGCCTCTTCAGAAGGGCTCATTTCATAGGGGCCGTAGGCACCCCCATAGGCTGGGCCCCAATAGCTTCCTGCCCAGCCTGGAGCGTAGCCCCACCAGCCCCAGCCTCGGCCATAGCCACGACCCCAGCCGAACCAGCCTCGGCCGTATCCGCGACCTCGGCCATACCAAGGGCCGTAAGCACCTCTCCATGCAGGATTACAGAGCCCACGGCCTCCTCCTGTCATGGGACCAGCGCCCCAGGGACCAGTTCCATCTAATCCTGGCATATTAAACACCTCCTTTCCGAAAAAATTATCCTACCAGTAGACAGGGCCATAAGCGGGGCCCCAATACGGGCCTGCCCAGCCGGCACCATAGCCCCACCAGCCCCAGCCTCGGCCTCTTCCGAAACCCCGGCCAAACCAGCCTCTTCCGAAACCTCGGCCCCAGCCCCTGCCAAAGCCTCGGCCTCTTCCGAAACCCCGGCCAAACCAGCCTGGATACCATGGTCCGTAAAATACCGGCATTGCAAACACCTCCTTTCTTCATCTAATATTTTCTATGAAGGGTATTGATAGGTCCAGTTCCATCAAAACCTGGCATTGTTCGCACCTCCTTTCAAAAAGGGCCCCTCCCCCAGCCATGGCCTCTTCGCCTGCGGCCTCTGGGTGGAAGCTCAAAATGACCACCTTCAATCCTCAAAACCTTTCCCATCACCAATGCCTCAGCCACAATCCTTCGAGCCTCGCCAAGGATTCGACCAAAGGTCTGACGCGAAACGTTCATACGTTGTGCAGCGGTCTCCTGATCCAACCCCTCAAAATCACTCAAACGAATTGCCTCAAGTCCTTCAATTGGAAGCACTATCTCGCCCCAGCCCCAAGGAGGAACCCGATTTGGCACGAACCCCGTTACCACAGGGGGACCTTGAACAAATCTCATCTTTCTCGGTCTAGGCATATCCTGTCTTCTTATTTTGAGCTTACGTCCATAATATAACCCTCTTCTTTCAATTGTCAAGAAATTTTATGAGCATATGCTCAAAAATGTAGATCGTAAAATAGAATTGACCCCCCTTTAGAAGGAAATATTATCTCCTCTCAAGGTTAAAAGAGGAGCAGGAGATATCCAGGAGGAGACCTGGTGAGCAGATGTAATATGGCTGGAAGGAGTGGTTTCTGCCTGTTGATGGGGAGAGGATAAAGATATATCTGCATGAGGTTATTTTGAGTTACAGCCACAAGAAGTGCTACATGTGGTCGTTGAGCATCAAAGGGGAAGATATTATCCAGGCACTGGTAGAGGCCATTAACTATTTTGGAGGAGTTACCAGGGAGCTTGTGATAGATAATGCCAAACAGATTTTAAGGGGTTTGGAGGTAAGGAGCTTCGAAGAATTTGACAGACTTTTTTTAGGGTTTACTTATTTATCAGTTAATCTCAATGCGTTATGAGAAAGGATCTATCATCCTGACAAGTAATTATAATTTTGAGGACTGGGGT
>CBFDUE010000040.1:0-21139 GCA_965613025.1 uncultured bacterium | reverse complement strand
TTTCAAGCAGAAGACGGCATACGAGATCATGCCTAGTCTCGTGGGCTCGGAGATGTGTATAAGAGACAGGTAGAATATATAGTATGTCAAGAGGATAATTTCTTGAGAGCTTTGAATCTTTCAAAGGGCTCATCCTATTTTAGAAGTTCATTTATTAATGCATCTTTTATCTCATTGACTCGGGAGGGTTCTAATTTCTGTCCAATCCTATCCCTTATATAGAATACATCCACCACCTGATCCACCTTTGTGGCAATCTTTGCAAGTCGGATGTCCAGACCAAGCTCATATATCTTTCTGGTTATGTTATAGAGAAGGCCAACTCTATCATCTGCATGTATCTCTAAGATAGTAAAAAAATCAGAACTTTCATTATCAACATATACTTCTGGATGCCTCCTTTTTGTAGGCCTTATCCCAACACCAAAAGGCCTCCTCTTTTTATCAAGTAGGGCTCTTAGAGAGATCTCACCCTTTAATATGGATCTTATATCCTCCTCCACCTTTTCCCATATCCTTTCAGGATGAAGCGTATCCAATGGACTACTTACATAGAATATATCCACTGCTATTCCATTATACCAGGTATAGATGTGTGCAGAAAGGATATTTATATTATTCAATGCAAGCGCTCCAGCTATATCAGAAAAGAGCCCAGGTCTATCTTTTGCAAGGAAATGCACTATCCAGCACCTCTCATATTCACTGAATTGGGGCTCTAAAAGAAATGAGTCAGGATCTGTTGCCAATTTGTGAGTCAATTTTTCAGCCGCTAATATGTGATGGGAGATCATGGACGGGGGAGTATTTAGCAGATACCTTCTTGACATAATATCAAAATAGCCACTTATATGATCTTTATCTACGATGTCAGATAGCCTCTCTTCCACCCTTTTTCTTACTAATCTTAATCTCCTCTCCACCTTTTCACTTACAAGTTCACCCTTCTCCAAGATATGAAGTATCTTAATAAAGAGCTCCTTTACCAATGCCTCAACCCAGGGGTTCCATGCCCTGGGACCTGTGGATACAGAGTCAGCCCATGTAAGCAGATATAGCATCTTAAGTCTTTCAACAGACTTTATCTTTTTTGCACATTGAATAATCACCTTTTCATCTCCAATATCCCTTCTGGTGGCTGTCTCAATCAGAAGAAGATGATTTTCAATCAAAAAGAGGATCTCTTCTATCCTCGATTCATCTAACTTAAATCTTTTAAGTATATTTTCAGCTATCTTAACCCCCCAAAAGGTATGATTCCCTTTCCTCTTTCCCAGATCGTGAAAGAGGGCCGAAAGATACAGCACTAATGGATCTTCTATCTCTGAAAGAATGGTAGATATAAGTATATCTTCTGTATTCTTAGGCTCTTTCAATGAATTATAGGTCATAAACAGGTGCCTTCCCACAGGATAGGTATGGTAAGAGTCAAATTGAATCAGATACCTTATATGGCCAAATTCTGGAATAAGGATATCCAACAGGGGTGTATCATATATCTCATTAAAGGTCTGGATGCCATCTTTTGAAACAATGATGTCTAAAAATGCCTCTATGGCATCTCTGTCATCTTCTATCTTCCCCCTAAACATGGGAGCGATATCCTTTATAATCCTTTTAGCATCATGGGATACAGGAATATGAAGATGGGAACTCAACTGAAATATTCTCAACATTAATGAAGGTATCTCTATTATTTGAGCTGGATCTTTAAAATCTATCTCCCCTCTTTTAATAACAAATTCTCCTATCTCTTTTTCCTCTCCAAGGACACTAATTGGGGGTCCACATAGATTAAATAATATCTCTTTTAGAAGATCCTTAAAGAAGGTTATGGATTTATGTAGATTTTCTAAAAACCGCTCCACACCTTGCCTATTATCTTCATCTTTAAAGCCCATGTATCTTGCAATCTCTATCTGATATTCAAATGAAAGCCTCTCATTCTTTCTCTTGGAAACCAGATGTAAATAGTTTCTTACGGTCTGAATGAATCTAAGCCTCTTGTTAAATTCCATATAGTCCCTGCTGGAGATAGGCATATTCAGAGGTAGATAATCCTCAAAGACCTTAAAGAGCCATCTTATATTATGGCAATCCCTCAATCCCCCTATCCCATTCTTTATATCAGGCTCAAGTAGATAAGTTGAATCTCCATAACTCCTAATTCGGTCCTCATATATCTTCTCAACCCATAACCTAAATCTATCCCCATTTTTAAAAACTACTTCAGAAAAGAATCTCTCCCTTAATTGTAGATACAGAGATACATCTCCATATATGAAGCTGGAATCTAAAAGAGAGGTGAATTCCCAAAAATCTTTTTTAGATAATATAAGACAATCCTGAATTGTTCTAACGCTATGTGCCACATCCAATCCTATATTCCATAGAGGGAATATAACCCATTTTATGAAATCCAACACCCCATCAGGGATATCTCTTTCAAAAAGCACTAAAAGATCAATATCAGAGTAGGCACAAAGCTCTGATCTTCCATATCCTCCCAATGCCACCAAGGCAAATGGGGTAGAACTCAAAGGACTGATCTTCCTTTGGTATCTCCTTATGCTTTCCACTAAATATCTATCTAAGGCTCTTCTGTAGAGGATATTAAATTCCGTTATATCCCCTTTTTTCAAAAACCTCTTACATAACTGCTTTCTTCTTCTGTCTAACTCTTCTACCACAATCCCTTTCCCTCTTTACTTCTCATTCAATAGAACACCCTTCCATCCTTCAATTACAAGACTTTCAATAACAGAATAACTCTTTATATGCCTTAAGATCTCATGAGCCTGCCCTTCGGTAAATCCAGATAGTACTATATATCCTCCTCTCTTTACCATATTACATAGATCTGGAGCAATTGATAGTAAAATGCCTGATATGAGATTTGCAACTAATAGATCAAAACAGCCCTCTTTGATATTGTGGTATGAACCACAGACAATTAGTATTCCATCATCTCTGCCATTTCTCTTAATATTTTCCATAGCCTCCTTACATGCCTTAAAGTCAATATCCAGACCTATTATCTCTTTTACTCCCAGCTTCCTGCATACAAGGGCCAAGATACCGCTTCCTGTTCCCAGATCTAAGACCCGCTCAATCCTTTCTCTTGTCAACACCCTTTCAAGTAAGTGAATACAGATCTCTGTGGTTGGATGAAGCCCACTTCCAAATGAAAAGAGGCTCTCTATTACGATATCCCCGCTTTTTGCGCACTCTGGTGTGGCAATAGTTATATGATCTGTAATTCTCTTTCTGTATCCTTTGTCATAAGGAAAAGAGGATAGAGAGGTTTCAACAATTTCAGCATCTTGAAGGGTTTTATCTAACTCAAGTAAGATCTTATTCGTTTCCTGTGATGAAAAGATCAGGATCAGAAGAGACCTTTCTCTCTTATAGATACTACCCCTGAATCCATTTAGATATCTTACCTCAGAGAGAAATTTCTCAGGAGAATCGGTTCGGATCTTTAAAAAAAGAAACTCTTCCTTCCCTTTAAGATATTCCATATGAGACCTTTGCACAACCCCTTTTTACACTGGGGGTTATACCCCCAGACCCCTGTCATTGCGAGCGAACGAAGTGAGCGTGGCAATCTCATAAACATAGGCTGATGGATGAGATTGCTTCGTCGCTAACGCTCCTCGCAATGACGGTGTAATGGGTCTTTTAAGACCCTCGCAATGACAGATTCTATTTACAGCTTTTTTCTGAGAGCTTTGAATTTTTCAAAGCTCTCCATATCTTCAATTGGTAGCATTTTGATCTTGGGATATCAAGTATGCCAATTAATTATGACATTTTCATTCTTGACTTTATATGAAATGGAAATTTTAATATTTAAACTCTCTTTTAGAGGTGAGATATGAAGGTCCTATTTATCATAACTACTGATGATGCCGAAACCATCTATAATGCAATGAGACTTGCCAATGTGGCAGTGGATAAAGGTGATGAAGTTAGTGTCTTTATGTTAGGTAGAGGGGTTCTATTTGAGAGATGCAGTGATGAGAGATTTGATGTTATGGAACAGATCAATAGATTTGAGGGTGATTTCTATGTCTGAGGTGTATGCATGAAATCCCACGGTCTTGCGGGATCTGCCACATGTCCGGTAGCCTGGATGGATGATCTCTATGAGCTTTCAAAAGAGGCAGATAAGGTATTTACATTCTGAAAGGTGATAAAGGATGAAAATCTTAAAGAATACCATGGGAATAATCAGGGCTCCTTTTCTGCTTTTAACTCCGGTATGTGTGCTTTTAGGTGCTTCAATCTCATACTGGAGAAAAGGTGATATTTCGTTCTTTCATCTCTTAATTGCTCTTATTGGAGCACTCTGTGCACATATCAGTGTAAATGCATTCAATGAATACTTTGACTATAAATCCGGCCTTGATCTTAAGACCATAAAGACACCTTTTAGTGGAGGTAGTGGCACGCTTCCCTCAAACCCACATTTTGTAAGGTATTCCCTCTTTATTGCCATATTGAGTTTTCTAATCACCTTTTCTGTGGGCATATATTTCCTCTTCCTTTGGGGTATTGCCATACTGCCCTTAGGTGTTTCAGGGCTTATCTTGGTCTTTTTTTATACAAGATGGCTTACAAAAAATCCCTTTCTATGTCTTCTTGCACCAGGACTTGGTTTTGGAACCTTTATGGTAATGGGAACGGATTTTGTATTAACTGGCAGCTATTCCATTGAGGCATTTATTGCATCCCTTATACCATTCTTTCTGGTCTCTGATCTCTTACTCCTAAATCAATTCCCAGATATTCAGGCCGACAAAAGTGTTGGAAGAAGACATATCCCTATTGTATTTGGGCCAAAAAAGAGCAGCTTTCTATATGCCCTATTTCTTCTTTTTGCCTTTTTATCAATCATTATTGGAATACAGACTAAGCTATTACCTGAGCTAACTCTCCTTGGTATGCTTACCATCCCTCTTGCTGCCATGGCCACTTACGGAGCAGTTAAGTACGCAAAGGATATTCCAAAACTGATTCCTTATATGGGAATAAATGTATTGGTAATCCTTATAACACCGGTTCTGATTTCCATTGGGCTATTTTTTACAAAGCATTAATACAGGAAGAGATATATACCTTAAACTGAGACTTTGCGTAACCCCTTTTTACACTGGGGGTTACACCCCCAGACCCCTGTCATTGCGAAGCTCCGAAGGAGCTGAAGCAATCTAAGAACCTTCGCTGATGGATGAGATTGCTTCGTCGCTAACGCTCCTCGCAATGACGGTGTAATGGGTCTTTTAAGACCCTCGCAATGACAGATTCCATTTACAGCTTTTTCTGAGAGCTTTGAATTTTTCAAAGCTCTCTAAACTATCTGAGAGAGCGCCTCTCCGATGGAATCGTTTATAACCACATCTGCATAATTATCTAAGGGAGTGGAATCACGGTTTATAATAATCATCTTAGCCCCATTCCTTATGGCCTCCATTGGGATATCGGCAGCGGGATAGACCACTAAGGATGAACCAAGCACAAGACATAGATCGCACATCTTTGCATATTGAAAGGCCTTCCCCATCTTATCCTGTGGCATAGGCTGGCCAAAGGAGATGGTATCGGGTTTAAGTATTCCACCGCAACTGTCACAATAGGGAACTTTAACCCCTGCTTTTACTATGCTGTGTATCTCATCCCTTGGCCATCTCTTTCCACACTGAAGGCAGCTGACACTTACAGCTGTTCCATGAATCTCTATAATCTTATCTTCACTATTTCCGGCCTTATGATGCAGGTGGTCAATATTTTGAGTTACTATGCACAGAAGCCTTCCCTGATCCTCCAGCCTCTTTAAGGCAAGATGGCCCTGATTTGGCTTGGCATCCCTTATAAGATCCCATGTCTCTGTGCTCATCTTCCAGTAGATCTCCCTTGCCCTCTGATCATTTAAAATACGATCAAAATAGAAATCAGAGGGATCATATCTACTCCAGAGCCCTCCAGGACTTCTAAAATCCGGAATTCCAGACTCTGTGCTGAGCCCTGCCCCACAAAAGGCAAGTATCTTTTCTGATGATTGGATAAGCTCTCTTGCCTTTGAAATAGGATCCATACTCACACCCCTTTTTAATATTGACTATCCAATTTCATAGACTATCTTGAAATTGAAAGCAACAGGAAATGCGAGCATGCTTTTTCTAAATATCTATGATATTAAATTCATCATAAAGGTGGCTGATAGGAGTGATGAAGCTGATCTAAGAGAGCTATTAGCTCTATTTTTGATAGACCATCCCCCTGAAGATCCCATAAGGCTTGTCTTTAAAAAGAGGGAGAGGATACAGGAGATAGGAATACTCCTTTTACCCTATCTTTCAAAAAGAGGTATATTTGCCATGCATGCAGGAGGTTTTTTAATTAATGGGAAAGGCTTTTTGATAGTTGGACCTTCTGGGTCTGGGAAATCCAGCTTTATCCATATCTTTTATAAAAGGGGCAAAAGAATCATAAGTGATGATCTTACACTTCTAAGACAGATTGGAAGCGATATAGAACTTCTACCACTATATCTGTTGATCAATACAAGAGATGGAATAATAAAATTGGCAAAAGAGGATATCTCATCTGCTTCACTAAGATATATAATATTCCCTCAAAAGACTGAAAATTCAGATGCACTTATCCCGGTTGAAAATAAAAAAGAAAAACTGCGGATGCTAACATCACAACTCCTATGGTCAACAGAACAGAGAGCACAATCAAGACAGAGAGAGATCTTAAATATTCTCCTCCAATATCCCGCATACAGGGCACTCTGGTCAGATTCAATCTTTAAAGATGGGGGAGTGCTGGAAACATTGCTGAAAAAGATTAATTAAAAGCCATTTAAATCGTTAAAAAAATTTATTGACAATAAAAGTTCTAATAAATATCTTCTCATTTATGGTGGCTCTTCCTGGCTTTCATGTCGTTAGTGGTATATATCTCTTACAGAGCAAAAGTTCTAAACGTGTTTCTATCCTGGTTTCTCTTCTTTTAAAATAAAACTAAGGAGGTGTTCATTATGAAAAGACTTTATCCACTGTTTTTGGGTGTTTTGGTCTTCTCCTTTTTAATCTCATTGGGTTCTCCATCACCCATATATGCCTCATCTGAACCAATTATCATCGGAATTCCCACATCCCTTTACACCCCCTTTGGAAGAGATGGGGTTAGAGCAGTAAGGCTTGCCGTTGAAGAGATAAATAGAAATGGAGGGGTCCTGGTTCAGGGAAAGAGAAGACCCTTTAAGATTGAGGTATCAGATACAAGAGGAGGTGAACCGGGAACCCCAGTTCACGATGCACTTATGGCATATGAAAAGCTCATAACTGAAAAGAAGCCCCATGCCATTGTGATCGGTGCATTCAGATCAGAGGTCTTGATAGCAAGTATGGATCTGGTTGCCAAATATAGAATTCCACAGCTTGGAACCATTGCTCAGACCCCAAAATTTCAGGCAAAGTTTAAAGAGAATCCCAAGAAATATAAATATCTCTTTAGGGTAACTACCGATGCATTGGTGCCTGCGACATATATTGCTCATACATTGGATCTGCTTAAAAAGGACTATGGCCTAAAAAATGTATATTTTATCTATCAAGACACCCTCTGGGCAAAGGCCTTTGCAGGACTTATGAGAAAACACTGTAAAAACACTGGCTGGAATGAGATCAGTTTTGATGGATATGCAGCAGGGGCATCAGACTTCTCCCCAGCACTCTCTAAAGCCAAATCCAATAAGGCTGATGTAATAGCCATGGTATGGGATGTGCCACTTGGTGCAGGTATATTTGTTAAACAGTATGTGGCAATGAAGGTTCCATCTCTCTTGATAGGATTTGTTCCACCCATGGGATCACCCATGGCACCGAATACCGTGGGGAAAGAGGTGGAATACAGTATAACAGTGGAATTTCCGGTGGGTGCATCTCTTCCACTAAAGAAGCTTCCTAAGACAGTGGAATTTTTGAAAAACTTTAAGAAGAAATATGGAACCCTTCCTGAACCCCCAGCGACTAACTCATCTGCATATGATGCAGTATATATATTAAAGGAGGCAATAGAGAGGGCAAATAGCTTAGATCCGGATAAGCTGGTTGAGGCATTGGAAAAGACAGATTATAAAGGTGTTTCAGGCCGGATCAGATTTAATGAAAATCATATAGCCATATTTGGAGAAAAGGATCCCAATGAGACGGGCGTATCTGTGGTGTTTCAGTGGCAGAAGGGAAAAGACGGAAAGCTAAGGAGGGTGCCCGTCTATCCTGCATTTCTTGCAGAAGGAAAGATCTTGCTTCCTCCATGGATGAAGAGATAGAGACTTAGGGGTTTCAGGTAGTAAGTTCGTATGTATACCCTGATATATGGATTTATAAATAGCATTATCTTGGCACTTTATGCGGTGGGATTTAGTCTCACATATGGTATCAGCGGGATTGCCAATTTTGCACATGGTGCCTTTTACATCCTGAGCGGATTTGCTGCCTGGAACCTGATCAATCATGCAGGCCTGCCTTATTGTGTTTCAGCAATTCTTGCAATAATCATCACCACTGCCTTTGGGTTTATCTATTATTGGATACTAATTTTAAGGATTAGGGGAATTGCACTTGCAGAACTTATCGTAACCTTTGCTTCAGGAGTTGCCATACTGGAATTTTTGATGTGGAAAGGATTTTATGGAATAAGATATAGCCTTCCTCTATTTTTAAAAGGAGGAGTGGAATTCTTTGGAGTGGGAATAGACTATCAGAGGCTATTTGTGATATTAACCGGGATATTGCTTGTGATTGCCCTATATCTATTTGTTCACCACACTAAGATAGGTCTTGCATTTAGGGCTATGGCACAAAATGAAAGGACAGCCCTTTCAGTTGGAATTGAATACGATTGGATAGGATCACTTAGCCTTGCCCTGGGTTCTGCTTTGGCCGCTATTTCTGCGATAGTAATACTACCACTTGGGATGATGGAATCCACCATTGGTATTGAGGTGCTCATATATGCATTGGCTGTATCTATAATTGGGGGACTGGAGAGCACTCTTGGGATGATCGCCGGCAGTTTTATTATTGGGTTTGGTCAGGTTTTGGCTGCCAGATATATTGGCCCTAAGTGGATGATAATTGTTCCCCTTTCAGCCATAATATTGGTGCTTGCAATTCGTCCATCTGGGATATTTGGAAAGACAAAAGAGCTTGAAGAGAGGGTATGAAAAGAGAGATTAAAAAGATAAGAAAAAAGAGGCTTGATAGAGGCATTAAGGCACGCTCAGATACCATATATGTGATTGCATCCCTTAGAGATATCTTCTATCTTATAATGCCAAGATTCTTACCTGTCCTGATACTTATATCAATTCCTCTGTTCTTAGGAAGTTATCATAAAAAGGTGCTTATTCATGCCTGCATTTATGGCCTATTAGCACTTAGCTGGGACTTTTTAGCATCCTGCGGGCTCTTTTCCTTAGGACAGGCACTCTTCTTTGGTATTGGCGCATATGTTTCAGGAACCCTTAATCACTATTTTCACATACCCCCGTCCTTTACCATTCCCATTGCAACCCTTGGAGGAGGAGCACTGTGTGCACTTTTACTGGCTCCTGTTGTTCGGCTCAGGGGGGTGTATTTTGCAATGATAACCCTTATTCTTCCCATACTTCTGAGAAAGATGATAGATACTACTGGTATATTTGGAGGGACACATGGGATATCATCCCTTTCTGCCTTTCCTCATGAATATATTGATACCTATCTTGCTATTGTCTCTTTTCTGTTTGTACTCTTTTCCTTTAGAAGGGTCTTGAACTCTGACTATGGGCTTGTGTTAATGGCCATTAGAGATGATGACAGGGCTGTTATGAGTGGGGGGATAAACATATACTGGAGAAAGATTCAGGCAATATTTATTGCAGGCTCTGTGGGATGTTTTGCAGGTGCACTCATCACGCATCATTATCAGTTCTTAGGGATTTCTACCTTTGCCCTTGACTACTCCATACTTCCCATAGCAGCAGTGGCACTGGGAGGGCAGGGAACATTTGCTGGAGCTGCACTTGGAAGCATGATATTGGTTCCCCTTTCAGAAAGCCTCAGGGCACTGGGGGGGCTTAGGATTGCCATATATTGCCTGATTCTTATACTCAGCATAATTTCACTTCCTGAAGGGATCTTTCATTTCCTTTCCAGAAAATATCACCAGTTTGAGACCATTGAGGAGGTATGAGGATTGTTCCAAAATACAGATATAATCCTACAAGTGGAAAATTTAAGCAAGAGTTTTGGAGGAGTAGTAGCAGTAGAGGAGATGAGCTTTGAACTTAAAAAGGGTGAATTTATGGGAATAATTGGCCCAAATGGCTCTGGAAAGACCACACTGGTAAACTTGATAACCGGATTTGTAAGGCCAGATTCTGGAAAGGTCATATTTAATGGAAGAGATATCACTGGTTATAGACCATATAGGATTGCCCAGCTTGGAATAGCCAGGACATTTCAGATGGTTCGTCTCTTTTATAATCTTCCTGCATATAAGAATCTCATAATCCCGCTTTGTTCCTCCAGAGTAAAACGGTTTGTTGGGGGGCATTTTGGAGAAAGGGATGATATTGCAATTGATATATTGGATGATTTTGGGTTTGAAAGGGACTCTTTTGTCCCTTATAAGATGGCAGGAAGTCTGCCCCATGGATACCTAAAGAGGCTTGATCTTGCAAAGGCTATGGCATTGAGGCCCGAAGTGCTGATTTTGGATGAGCTCTTTTCTGGTATGTCCATGTCAGAGGTTGCAAGTACACTTCCTCTGATTGAGAAGTTTCACGAAGAGGGTCTGAGCATCATAATGATTGAACACAGGCTGAAAGAGCTCTTTAGTGTGGTAGATAAGGTCATGGTCCTTAATTTTGGAAGAAAGATCGCTGAAGGCTCTCCAGATGAGGTATCCAGAATGAAAGAGGTAAGAGAAGCATATGTGGGAATTGATGTAGAAATTGAAATTTAAGGGGTAATTTAGGTTATGTTAGAGATATCGCATCTGATGGTCTATTATGAAAATGCAATAGCTCTCAATGATCTGGATATGGAAATAGAAAGGGGGGAGATAGTTGCGGTTCTGGGATCTAATAGTGCAGGTAAAACCACCCTAATGAATACCATTTCAGGTCTCATATTAGACTATAAAAAGAAGGAGGCACGCAGAGGGGGAATAAGAGTAAATATAATGGGCTCCATGGAATATGAAGGGGAAGATATCATGGAGCTAAAGCCCACAGAGAGGGTAAAGAGGGGAATAGTGCTGAGTCAAGAGAGGCATCCGGTGTTTCAAGAAAGTGACGTATATGAGAATCTTAAGATAGCAGGATATCTACAAAGGCAAGATATCATCAAGAAAAAGATTGAATTTGTATATGAACTCTTCCCAGTTCTCAAGTCACATAGAAAGAGAAAGGCAGGGCTCCTGAGTGGAGGAGAGCAGCAGATGCTTGCAATTGGAATTTCGCTTGTTGCCAATCCAAGACTACTTCTTATGGATGAGCCTTTGCTGGGGCTGAGTCCTATGCTTCAGGTTGAGCTTGCAAAGGCAATAAAGAGGATTGGAACAGAGGGGATAACTGTTCTGATTGCAGAGCAGTTTGCAAGGCCCATAATGCCGATAATTGATAGGGGCTATATAATTGAGAATGGACTTTTGGTATTTAAGGGTTCAAGGGAAGAGCTTTTGGAAAATCCTGAGGTAAAATCGGGTTATATGGGTATATAAAGGATATGCTTGAGCTATTATCAGATACACTCTATGGATGTTTTAAAGAGGTGGCAAAAAGATTTCCAGACAGAGTTGCCATCATATATCTGGGAGAGAAGTTTTCATATAGAACTATGGAAAGAATGGTGGATTTCTTTTCTCAATCACTATTTAGATTGGGGATAAGAGAGGGAGACAGGGTGCTTCTCTATCTCTATAATATTCCCCAGACACTTATCTCTTGGCTTGCCTTAGATCGTATTGGTGCTATTCCGGTTCCAGTTGCCCCCATATATGGGGCACATGACCTGAGATACCTTTTAAGAGATAGCGGTGCTGAAACCATTATCTGTATGGATACAAATTTCAATTATGTTAATGAGGTAAAGAAGGATACCCCACTTAAAAGGATCATATTTACCTCTCTGCTTGATTTAGTACCCTTCTGGAAGAGGCTAATAGCAGAGGGATTTGACAGGGTCCCCAAAGGTAAGAGACCAAAGGGAAGAGATATCTATCCATTTAAGGAGCTCTTAAAGGCAGATAGTGTTAAGTTACCACCAATTCCATCTGGTGGATATAGAACATGCCTTCTATTATACACTGGTGGAACAACAGGATTTCCAAAGGGAGTTCCCCTCTCTGAAGGGCTGTTTCTGTATAGGCTATTGGAGTGGAGAAAGGCAAGTGAAGCGGTGATACCGCCTGGCTCAGGTATTACAGCCCTTGCAGCCCCTCTATACCATATCATAGGGGGGATGGATTCCATGGCAACTCTACTTATCTGTGGTGAGACCCTCATAATGTTTCCGAGGGTGGTATTGGATGCCTTTATGGATCATGTAACCCGTTATAAGGCAACCAATACATTTGCGGTTCCCACATTTTATAGGATGCTTTTAGAACACGATAGACTCCATCAATATGATCTGAGTTCTCTAAGATACTGTGGAACAGGTGGAGATGTCTTGCCACCTGAGGTGGGAAGAAGATGGAAAGAGAGATTTGGAAATCCGCTTTATCAGGGTTATGGAACCACAGAGCTTTGTGGTGCAATCTCCATTTCTTATACAAAAGATGGGGAACCTCCTCAGGGAGCTGCAGGGAAGATAATGCCTGGGAGCCGTTGGAGACTTGTGGATCCAGATACCCTTGAACCTGTTCCAGAAGGAAAACCTGGGGAACTCCTGGGGACATCTCCCTATGCTGTAAGGGAATATTGGAATAAACCTCAGGAGACCAAGGAGTGTTTTATAAAGATAGGCGATGAAGTGTGGTATAGAACTAAGGATATGGTCTATATAGACAAGGAAGAGTGGCTCTATTTTGTTGATAGATCAGTGGATATGATAAAGCATAAAGGGTATAGGATAGCTGCTGCAGAGATTGAACGTGTGCTTCAAGAACATCCCTCAGTGCTCTCTTCATGTGTTGTGGGAGTGCCTGATGAGAAGGTGGGAGAGAGGATAAAGGCATTTGTGGTTTTAAAGACAGATGTAAGAGGGGTAAGTGCCTATGAACTGCTTAAGTGGTGCAGAGATAGATTGCCGTCCTATAAGGTCCCCCACTATATTGAATTTAGGGATATGCTTCCAAGAAGTAAGGTGGGAAAGATGTTAAGACGTGAGATCAGGGCAGATGAAAGAAGAAAGCTTAGGAAGTGATTTCACCGCAATCTAAAGTTATAGGTAATTCCCATAAATATTCCCACTCCATTTACACCCACATTTCTTTCACTTATATCTGCATTGGATATGTGATGATAAATAAATTCGGTATCAATGGAAATCCTTTTATCAATTGGCCATCTGAAACCCATACCTCCTTGAGGAGTAAATTCAATACTGTTTCCGATTAGATCCTGACTTCTATCGCGGTATATATCATTATAAAGTATACCTATGCCCACCTGTATGTATGGGATAATATTAAAAGAGAGTCTCTTTTCATATCTCAAAAAAAGGGTGCCACCAACCATATATCCCTGACTACCCTTTACTGGATCTGAATATGTGGCCTCCATTAGGGAAGATATCCCTCTGTGCCTAAACCAGGGAAGCCTCAGATTCAATATTAGATAGTCAAAGTCAGGCCTCTCATTATGATTAATCACAGGAGATAATACATATCCTCCCAGCATCTGTATGGAAGGGGGCTGTGCCTTTACAGATCTACTTACGATAAGTGTAAATAAAATTACTACACTTAAGATTATTAATCTTTTCATGCCTATCCCTTTAAGACAAATAAAAAGGTAATGTCAAGGGATAGTAAAAAGAACTATTTAATCTTTTTTTGAAGAGATTTTTGCCTTCATGGCCCGAACAGTCTCTCTATAGTCCTGGCTATAAAACAGTGAAGATCCTGTAACAAATATATCGGCACCTGCATCAGCTACCTCCCTGATATTCCCGATGCCAATACCTCCATCTACCTCTATCTTTGTATCCAGTCCCCTTGAATCTATCATCTTTCTCAGTCGTTCAATCTTCCTTAGCATTGAGGGTATAAATGGCTGGGCTTCAAAGCCTGGATTAACCGTCATAACCAGTACCATAAACAATTCATCCAATATATATTCCAAGAGATCCAATGACGTAGTGGGATTTAAGGATACTCCTGCCTTGATACCCTTGCCTTTTATATACGTGATGGTCCTATGAAGATGCACAGATGCCTCAGCATGCACCGTTAATATATCTGAGCCAGAATCCACAAACATATCTATAAATCTATCGGGATTTACAATCATAAGATGCACATCCAGTGGAATCTCTGCCACCTTCTTTACTGCCTTAACAATCATGGGACCGATTGTTATGTTGGGGACAAACACCCCATCCATAACATCAATATGGATATAGTCCACCCCTGCCTCCTGAACCTTTATTATCTCATCTTCAAGCCTTCTGAAATCAGCAGATAGAATGGATGCAGAGATTGCCTTCATATCTTTCTCCTCTTCTGTTTATCTGTCTTTGGTTATAAGTGCTCCAAAAAATCCATCCAATCCATGCACATGGGGATAGGTCCTAAAAAATCCCTCTTCAGTTCTAAATCTTTTAAACATATCTCCACCCCACTGACATATATCTACCAATGAAAAATCCTTCTGTCTTTTTAAAAATTCCAGGATAATCTCCTCATTTTCCTCCCTTAATATGGAACAGGTAACATAGAGCATAAGTCCCTTTGGTTTTAAAAAGTGGCATGCTTTTTCTAAAATCTCCTTCTGAATCCTGGTAAGCCTTTCAAGATCATCTCTTTCCCTATTCCATTTGATATCGGGATGCCTTCCAATGATTCCACTACCACTACAAGGTGCATCTATCAAGATATAATCAAAATGAATGTCTCTCTTTATACATAAATCCCTCTGTGCATCAGAGACCACACATTCAATACTATTAATAGCACACCTCTCTGCCTCACTTTTAAGATCTAAGATGCTGTGTAGGTCTATATCAATTGCAACTATACTGCCCCTATCTTTCATAAGTTCAGCCATATGAATTGATTTCCCACCGTGCCCAGCACATATATCCATAACAAGGCTCCCACTCTGTGGATAAAGTAGCAGAGAGATCAATTGGGATGCCTCACTCTGCACACTATAGAGCCCTTTTTTATAAGATGATAGATCCTCAATAGCTGACCTAATACCATTTATCAATATTGCCTGAGGGGATATAATACCCACTTTAGCATCTATTCCTTTTGATCTCAATTCTTTTAGCAGATGATCCCTTTCTATCTTTAGACTATTGACCCTTATACAAAGGGGGCTTACCTGATTTTGGGCACTTAGTATGGATCGGGTCTGTTCCAGACCAAATTGATTTAAATAGTATTTTACAAGCCAGGATGGGAATGAATAATAGACTGTAAGATATCTTATTATATCAGATTCAGGGTCTGGATATGGAATATCCCCTTTCTCCCTACACACTCTCCTGAGGAGTGCATTTACAAAAGGGCTTGCAAATCCATATCCCCACCTTTTAGCCTGATTCACCGCCTCATTTACAGCAGCAGAATCGGGCACTCTTTCCATAAACAGGATCTGGTATAGGGCAACTCTGATTATATTTTTCAAAACAGGCCTTATCCTCTTTATGGATCTATCCGATGCCCATTGAATTACCCAATCAAGCCTCTTAAGCCATCTAATAGTTCCATATACCAGATGAAAGACAAAGGCCCTCTGCGTGGGATTCAGATCATATGATCTAAAGACCTTTAATACCTCTTCAGGTAGCCTCTTTCTCTTCTCCCATCTGTTTAGTATCAGGACTGCCAGATCCCGCTCTACCATCTGATCTCTCTTCAAGAAATGCCTTCATGCCTCCTTCAATCAGATTAAGATCCACATCAGTGTCAAAACATGGCCCATTTGGCCGTTGATTATAGATTCCAAATACGGGAATAGGATAGGCATCCTGAATGCCACTTGTAAGATCTCGCTCGCAGGCCACCCCGATTATTAGATCAGGCCTCTTCTCCTTTACAATCCGTCTGGCTACTGTTCCACCTGTGGCAACAGATATGGATACATGATACCTGTGACTCAGCTCCACAATATCCTTTATCTTACATCTTCCGCACCTCTTACAGTTCTCTATATTTCCTGTTATTCTCACATCGCATTCATGGTTTTGAAGACAATGGGGAAGGAGTATGAGCATCTTCTCAGGTCTGACCTTCTGATTTTCAGATAGAACCAATTCATTATTTATCGCAATAAAGCACCTCCTTATCTCATCTTTGTTAAGACCCATTACCTTTCCCACCACAGTGAGTATGGGAAATAAAAATTTTATAACTACCCCCCTCATCTTCTTATTAATAAACAGGTTCTTCCCTCTAATGATGGTAAAGGCAAGGGTTATGGCACCCCCTATAAGAAAAAAGAGTATCGCAGAAAAAAAAAGTGCCATAATGAGGGGAAGTTTAGGATGGATATTGGAAAGTCCTATATAGGGGACAAGCCAAAGTACTATAGCTCCAAACAGAATCCCAAGGCAGCTCAATCCAAGCAGAACAAGAAATATCCGTTTTTCTCTTCTGCTTTCCTTCTCTATTCTTAATCTAATATCATTCAATCCTTCCCACTCCCTAAGATAAGGCCATCGGAGATCCTATACCCCCTTATAAATTCAGAGGCCCCAATCCTCTTTTTGCCAGGATATTGAAGCTCTCTTATCTCCACAATACCATCAATTGTATCCACAAGCATTCGGCCTCTTTCCACTTTAACCCTTCCAGGCACTGTCCCTGATACACCCTCCTTTTCAACCCTTGCACTGAAGAGCTTTATCTCCACACCATTTAGGAGAGTGGTAGCCCCTGGGGCAGGATCAAGGGCCCTTATCTTAGAACATACCTTCCTTGCGCTCTCTTTCCAGTCCACCCTCTTCATATCAGGTGTAATCTTGGGAGCAAGGGTCGCCTCAGAGTCATCCTGAATTCTCCCCCTGATAGATCCTTTCTGCCAGTACATCAGAAACTCTAAGAGAGAGCTTGCAGATTCCTCAGCTAGTCTTTTACTTAGCTCCCCTGCACTTTCATCTTCTCCTATCTTTACCCTTTTCTGATAGAGTATGGGGCCAGAGTCAAGCCCTTCTTCCATCTTAATTATAGTTATGCCTGTCTCCTTTTCATTATTCATAATTGCCCATTGGATCGGAGCTGCCCCCCTATATTTAGGAAGAAGGGATGGATGCACATTGATGATCCCATATCTTGGTGCATTAAGAAGCTCTCTTTTGATGATCTTTCCAAATGCAACCACAATTGCCAGATCCACGTCCTTTACCAGGTCCACTGTCAATCTCTCTGGTTGTTTTAGTTCCAGACCCAATCTCTCTGCCTCAATCTTTACAGCACTTGGAGTCAATCTCCTTCCTCTTCCCTTAGGTCTATCAGGCTGTGTTATAACCCTTTTGATATGATAGCCCCTTTGGTGAAGTGATCTCAGAGATGGAATAGCAAATTCTGGGGTTCCCATAAATATGATATCTGGACTCTTACAAAGGGGCTTGAATACTACAGATTCCATCACAGAGAATTAGACAATTCACCTCTTCGTTTTAATATCTTTTTAAGCCGTTTTTTGTATAGTGCCCTCTTAAGAGAGCTTATACGATCAATAAAGAGAATCCCATTTAGATGATCTATCTCATGTTGAAGGCAGATGCAGAGAAGATCATTTTCTGCTTCAATCTCAACTTCTCTGCCATCTCTATCATAACCCCTCACCTTGACCTTAGCATTTCTCTTTACATTTGCAGAATATTCCAGCACACTTAGACAGGCCTCTTCACTAACCATCTCCCCTTCAGATTCAACTATCTCCGGGTTAATGAGAACGGAAAAATGTCCTCTCTTATCAGCTGGATTTACATCAAATACTATTATCCTTTTAAGTAATCCCACCTGATTTGCTGCAAGTCCAATTCCTTTTGCCCCATACATGGTCTCTGCCATTGAATCAATAAGATTTTGAAGTTCACCATTTATATTATCCACAGGCTTGGCCTTTTCCCTTAACACAGGATGAGGATAATAATATATCTTTAGAGACCTTTGCATAACCCTTTTTTAAGCTGGGGGTTATACCCCCAGACCCCTGTCATTGCGAGCGAAGCGAAGCAATCTCATACCTTTTATAGATTGCTTCGGGTCTTTTAAGACCCTCGCAATGACAGATTCCATTTATAGTTTTTTTAGGGAGCTTTGAAAAATTCAAAGCTCTCCTTTAAACTCTCTACCATACTATCATATTAACTTGAAAAATTCATAAATCAAGAAATATAAGAAAAATTACCAACCGCTTCCACTTAATTATTCTATTTGAAATAATAAAAATTAAAGCGTATATAACTAATTATGAAAAAGCAGATCTACCCCCCAATGCATAGCGCTGAGCATATCCTAAACCAGACAATGGTAAGACTGTTTGGGACTGAAAGATGCTTCAGTGCCCATATTGAAAGGAAAAAATCCAAATGTGATTACCATTTTCATAGGGATCTTCAAAAGCATGAAATAGAGGAGATTGAAAGAAAGGTAAATGAGATAATTGATGAGGATCTACCCATTGAGGAAGAATATATTAGCCTTGATGAGGCAAAAGAGAGATTTGACCTCAGAAGACTGCCTGATCCCCCTCCAGATATGATCAGAATAGTTAAGATAGGAGACTATGATGAATGCCCCTGTATTGGACCCCATGTTAAAAGCACTAAGGAGATAGGCAGATTCCGTATCGTATCTGTTTCATTTAAAGAGGGGGTATTGAGGATAAGATATAGATTAAATAGTCCACAGAAGGAGTATCTGTAATGGATATAAAGAAAAACATTATGATATTTGCATACTCTGATAGGATAAAATCAGAGCTCCTTATCCTATCCCAGCTTCTGGATCTCTACTTTCAGATGGAGGGGGAGGAAAAGAGGGGGGCTGAAAAGGTAATAAGGGCCTATCTAAGGGCAGTTGGAGCAGAGATAAGAATAGCACAGCATGTGGAAAGATCCCTAAACCTTGTGGGTGCAGAAAAGAAATTGATGGAGGCAGAAAGGCTCCTAAATTTATCAGAAGACGAACCCTATAGGTGTATATCCCACGCACTTTCCCTTATAACCACTGCCTGTCAGAAGGCCATGGAATTTCTTCAAAAGGAAAGACTTCTCTAAAATTTAACAGGAATTGTAGCTTAGAAACAATTAAGAGCATTCCCTTTTAAGCCTTTTATCAAAGGTCAAAAGATTACCTTTCATTTTCTTACACTTTATGCATAGGAAACAATCGAGTAAACTAAGGCCCTTATCTTTTAAAAAAAGCTCAAATGCCTCTATCAAGACCATCTTATCTTTATTCAATATTCCTTTATAAAGTAAAAGATCCCTCAGTGCCTCTCCTGCCTCATAACGTGGAATATCATAGACCTTTGTAAGTACATAAAATGCCTCCAACAAGACTTCAGGAAACAAGATAGCCTTTTGTCTCCCCCTTTTTTATATCCTCAAATAAAGGCAAAATCTTCTCAAATTGAGCCCTATTATCATTAAAGCAGATAACGGAGCACCACATTTGTATCAGGAAATACGATACTCATCAGCGACCTTTTCCCATGCTATCTCTCGTTCTTTTTTATGTGAAAAATATTTTTTAACATACCCCCTAAAAATACCTCCAACATCTCTCAAGGGTTCAAGAACAATTCTATCTCCTTCAACTTTAAAACGAACCACATCAGTTTTTAAAATGCCCCTGATCTTTTTAGGAATTGTAATCTGCCCCTTTGAAGTTATCTTAGCTAACATTTTTGTTCCTTACTTTTATGATTTTTCATTACATTTTATATTAAGTAAGAAAATTTAAAAAATCAAGGAAATTTGGAAAAAGATCTTCTATAATACATCAAAGTTTTTCATAAAGACTCTCTTCAATATTTATCCTTGCCTAAGGGAGCTTAGTTGAAATATAAGATCATGGATGTTCAATTGAGGAGAATATAGACATGAAGATAGCAGTAAGTGGAAAGGGGGGTGTAGGAAAGACCACTTTTTGTGCATATCTTATAAAGGCATTAAATGAGTCAGGATATAAGGTTCTGGCCATTGATGCAGACCCTGATGCCAACTTAGCATCAGCTCTTGGGATAGAGTTGGATGATGACATGGTTCCCATATCAGAAATGAAGGCACTTATTGAGGAAAGAACAGAGACCAAACTCGGAACCATAGGGGGAATATTTAAACTAAATCCCAAAGTGGATGATCTTCCGGACAGGCTTTCAATTGAAAGAGAGGGCATAAGACTTATGGTGCTTGGTGGAATAAAAAAGGGGGGGATTGGGTGTGTCTGCCCAGAGAGCACCCTGTTAAAAAACCTTGTAAGGCACTTGGTGCTTGATAGAAAAGAGGCTGTGGTTATGGATATGGAGGCAGGTTTAGAGCATCTTGGAAGGGGAACTGCCATTGGAGTGGATGCATTTATAGTGGTTGTGGAACCTGGCAAAAGGAGCATTATGACCGCAAAAAATACAAAGAGGCTTGCTGATGATCTGGGTATAAAAAGGACCTATATTGTGGCAAATAAGATAAGGGGGAAAGAAGATAGGGAATTTATAGAGAATTCCCTTAAAGAATTACCCATTCTGGGATATATCCCCTTTAGCATACAGCTTGTGGAGGCAGACATAAAGAGTGTGGCACCATATGAGCTGGATAAGGGGATACTTAATATGGTAAAAGATATACTTCAGGACCTAAGAGGAGAGCTTTGAAAAATTCAAAGCTCTCAGAAAAAAGCTGTAATTATGGGTTATTTTAAGTAAATCTTTGGGGGTCTGGGGGTGTAACCCCCA
>CBFDUE010000039.1:0-21573 GCA_965613025.1 uncultured bacterium | reverse complement strand
TATTAGTTCCACTTCGTAAGTGGCCACTTACGAAGTGGAAAATAGGTATTGATATTATTTAACAGTTCCTTAAGATTTCTATAATCTAAACGATTCTAATACAGGGGAATGCCTATGAAAATATTTAGGAAGCTATGCATTTTGGGAATTCTTGCAGGAATGATCTACTTTATTTTCAATTACCATGTGATCTACTATAAATTTAATTTTTGGATCCTTAAAAAATCCCATCCCACTTATAGATACACCTTTGTAAACCTATATGGAAAGGATCCTGAAGAGGTGCTAAGTATTGATGAGCTTAGAGAAGATGGCGTGGGAGATATATTTTTAGAATTGGGACTTTTGACAGAGAGGGAATTAGACAGGATCCTTTACCTCTATGAGTAAGTATCAGAGCTCAAAATCCACCTTTATCTTATACATCTTTACTGCAGGAAGATTTAATATATCCTTAATCCCTGTCTTTTCAGAAATGTATCTTAGACTCTTTTCTATCTGTTCCAAACTGGGCGCAATGAATGTAAACCATATGTTGTATTCGTGATTCCTTAGATAGTTATGGGTTACTCCAGGAAAGCTATTTACAACCCTTACAAACTCATCTATCTTCCCTTTTGGAACCCTTGCAGCGCACAGGGTGCTTTTGAAATTAAGGATGTGGGAATGAAAGTTACCCCCTATTCTTCTTATAATGCCTCTTTCATAAAGCCTCTTTACTCTCTCTATCACCTCTTTTTCTTTAAGATTTAGTCTTTCAGCCAATACCTTATATGGCCTCTTTTCAATAGGAAAATGGCTCTGAATCTCATTTAATATGGCCCTATCTATCTCATCCATGATTTGAGACCTTTGCTTAACCCCTTTTTACACTGGGGGTTACACCCCCAGACCCCCAAAAATTAACTTAAAATAACCCTTAATTACATCTTTTTATGAGAGCTTTGAAAAATTCAAAGCTCTCGATTTATACCTTTGTCAGGGGTTATAGAGGCACAGTGGCTCTTCAGAGAGATAATCCCCACTCTTTTCATATGCCCTTGCTCTACAGCCACCACAAAACCTTATATATCTACACCTTCCACATTTACCCTTATATCTTGAAAGATCCCTTAGATCTTTAAAAACTGATGATTCATCCCATATCTCTTTAAATGAATTTTGATTGAGTGTTCCACACTCTACCTCTAAGTATCCGCAGGGTTGAATCACTCCAATATGTGATATAAAGCAAAATGAGATGCCTGCTAAGCATCCCCTGCTTATGGCATCTAATCCATGGGTCTTAAATTCAACCTTTCTTCCTTTTTCTTCTTCCCTCTGTCGCAGTATTCTGTAAAACTGGGGTGCACAAGTGGCCTTAAGATGTAAGGGAACCATATCCTTTAATTCGTAAAACCTGTTCAATACTATCTCATATTCATCTGGGCTCATACTCCCATCCTGCATCTCCTTAGCCCTTCCCACTGGAACTAAAAAGAATATATGCAAGGCAGAGGCAGAAAGATCCAGTGCAAGTCTTACAATATCTTCCATCTCTTCCATATTAATCTTTGTGATAGTGGTATTTATCTGAAACTCCATCCCCCCTTCTCTCAGATACCTAATTCCTTCCACTGCCCTTTCAAAGGCACCTTCCACCTTTCTAAAACTGTCATGGCTCTGGGGTGTTGCACCATCTATGGAAATGCTTACCCTCTTTATACCTGATCGCTTTAACCTCTTTACCACATCGCTATTAATAAAGGTTCCATTGGTCGCAAGGACCATTCTCATTCCCAGAAAACTTCCATATGATGCGATCTCATAGATATCGTCTCTTAAAAGGGGCTCTCCGCCTGAAAGTATCACAATGGGTTTTGATACCTCTGAAACCTGCTCTAAGATCTCTTTACACCTCTCAGTGTTATATTCATCTTTAATCTCTTCATCCTGTGCATAGGCTCTGCAATGGATGCAATTGAGATTACACCTTTTGGTCAGTTCCCAGGCTACTAATCTGAGATCAGCTTTAAGTTTCATTGATTTAATATCTTTGCTGCCTCTTTTGAAAAATAGGTAATTATGAGATCCGCCCCTGCCCTCTTAATGGCAGTGAGCATCTCCATCATTGCCCTCTTTCCATCCAAGAAACCTCTCTCATCTGCTGCGGTTATCATTGAATATTCACCACTTACATTATATGCTGCAACAGGAACATTAAACAGGCTCTTTACCTGAAAGATGATATCAAGATAGGGAAGAGCAGGCTTTACCATGACAATATCTGCTCCTTCATCTATATCCAGTTTTACCTCCCTTATGGCCTCTCTGGCATTTGAAGGATCCATCTGATAGGTGGTTCTGTCTCCAAACTGGGGAGCTGACTCTGCTGCAACCCTAAAAGGCCCATAAAAAGAGGAGGCGTATTTTGCTGCATATGAAAGAATCCCCACATCATAGAGGCCTTCACTGTCCAATGCCTCTCTTATGGCCCCTACCCTTCCATCCATCATATCAGAGGGGGCAACCATATCTGCCCCTGCCTTGGCATGGCTGAGGGCCTGCTTACAGAGCAGTTCCAGAGTCTCATCATTTAATATCTTCCCATCTCTTACCACACCACAGTGTCCGTGATCTGTATATTCACAGAGACATACATCTGTTATAACTACTATTTCAGGGTTCTTGTCTTTTATTGCTTTTATGGCTCTTTGAACCACCCCATCCTCTTTCCAAGAGCTGCTTCCAATGGAATCCTTCTTTTCTGGAATCCCAAATAAGATCACCGCCCTTATACCTAATTCCCATGCCTCCTCTGCCTCATCTGCCACGGTATCGGAAGAAAATCTGAACTGCCCTGGCATGGACGAAATTGGTTCTTTAATTCCCTTTCCATATCTTACAAACAGTGGGTATATGAAATCTGAGGGAGTAAGTATGGTCTCTCTTACCATATCCCTCAGTGCCGGCATCTTCCTCAATCTTCTTGGCCTATGTAAGATCCTCCACACTTCAATAACTCCCATTAGATTCTATATCTCGTCATCTTTTAAGTAACAGGCTGGATCTGGGGCCCAGAGATCTCCTGTGACTGCCTCAGCACGAACCCTGAAATTCCCCCCACATATATCAAGCCACCTACACCTTGAACACCTACCCTTTACATATAGCTTTTTCTCTTTAAGCATTGCCATAAGAGGGTCTGAAAGATCTGTCCATATCTCAGAAAAAGGCCTCTCCCTTACATTTCCAAAGCTATAATGTCTCCAGAACTGATCTGCATGAACCGAACCATCCCAGCTGATACACCCTATCCCCTTACCTGAATTATTTCCTTCATTCATCTTTAAGAGAGAAAGCACCTCTTCTGCCCTGGGGTGTTTCTCTCTAAGCATCCTGAGATAGAGATAAGGGCCATCTGCATGATTATCCACAGTGAGCACCTCTACCTTCCTGCCCTTGTCATGCAATTCTTTTGTCTTATCAATTATAAGATCCACTACCTCTCTGGTCTCTTCTGGATTCAATCCCTGATCAATAAGCTCTTTTGCCCTGCCAGTATATACCAGATGATAAAAACAGAGACGTTCAATAAAAAGTTCATCTACAAGTTTAAATATATTTCCTATCTCCTTAAAATTTAATCGATTTATTGTAAATCTAACACCTACCTTAATTCCTTCTCTCTGGCAGTTTTTGATCCCTTCAATGGCTTTATCAAAAGCGCCCTTTATTCCTCTGAAATTATCATTTACTTCTCTAAGGCCATCTAAGCTTACTCCTACATAGGATACCCCTGCATCTTTTAGTTCCGCTGCCTTTTCAGGGGTAATCAGGGTTCCATTTGTTGAAATAACCGCTCTTATACCATAACGGGTGGCATATGATACGAGATGGGACAGGTCCTTTCTTAAAAGGGGTTCTCCACCTGAAAACAGCAGCACCGGCACACCGAATTTAGCCAGATCATCTATCATCTCTTCTGCTTCATATGTCTTTAATTCTTCTTCATGGGGATCGTTGTTAGCAGAGGCATAGCAATGACGGCACTTGAGATTACATGCCCTTGTCATATTCCATACAACCACTGGCCGTTTATCCTTTGAAAACTGGAGCAGATGAGAAGGGAGCTTATCGGTGGTTCTTCCATATCTGAGGGGGTCTGAAGCCTCTACTGTCCCGCAATATAGTTTTGATATACCTATCATCTGAGCTATCTTTCAAACCCTTTATATTGTTCTCTGTAATAGTTTTGAACCAGCTCATTTATATAGTTTTCCATGTCAGTAATTGCCTTTGCATCAATGATAAACTCATCTCTCCCCGTCTTTTCTCTTACAAGCTTTAGCCCATATTCTAACCTATTTATCAACTGAAAAGTGAGATCTTCAGGATCTTCTCCAGAGTCAATTGACCTGGATATGATCTCATCTATGGCACTTTCATCAAATCTGATGATGATCTCCATCCTGTCAGATAGATGATCCCCCTGTTCTATAATCCTTTCCCTCATCTCTTTAAACTCTTCACATGCTGTCTCAATATCTGTAATTGTCTTAAGATATAGTCTTGCGATTATCTCAATCCTTTTCTTATATAGTTCCATTCCGGTCACCTGAGAAAAGTATGGTATCCTCTCTTTAATAAATCCTTTTATATTTTCAAATTCAAACTCCGCAGCCCGTTCATATCGTTCTTCCCTTTCAGGATTTTCAGGATCATCCAGTAAAAGCTTAAGCTCTCTTTCAGGATCTTCTATCATCTCAGGTGTCACTAAGAGTCTTTTTATATCTGTGGAGGGCAGAGTCTTTTCAAAAGGGATGAGGATCTTTTCAATCACGCTCACAAGCCCCCTAGCTCCTGTTCTTTCCTGAGCAGCCCTTTCAGCAATCTTTTCAAGGGCCTCTGGTTCAAATTTGATATCAATATCATAGGCACCAAAGTCATATTTTTTGCTAAGGATTACGGGATTGTTAGGATTTTTAAGTATCTGAACCAGATCATCTTTTTTAAGCTCCTCAAAGACAACTATAACTGGAAGTCTTCCAATGAACTCTGTTTCAAAACCAAACTCTATTAGATCTTGAGCCGTTACCTCTTTTAATATCTCACTTGATACCTCTTTGGATACCACATCTGCTTCAAAACCTATCCCCTGTTTTTGAAGCCTCTTTCGTATTATCTCTGCAAGCCCATTAAAGGCACCACTCATTACAAACAGTATATTCTTTGTATTTATTACTCTCCTCTCCCTTTTTCCTGTGCGTCTGTAATGTTCAATTGCCTGTATCTGGCTTATGGGATCATGGGGAACACGCAGGTCCACCTCTGTCTCTTCCATGGGTTTGAGAAGTGCTCTTTGAACCCCTGTTCTGGATACATCGTGTCCTATGATATTTTTGGATGAGGCAATCTTATCAATCTCATCCAGATAGATTATGCCATATTCTGCAAGTTCAATATTATCATCTGCCTCATAGACCAGATCTCTTACAAGATCTTCCACATCGCCGCCCACATATCCGGTTTCACTAAATTTTGTGGCATCCCCCTTTACAAAAGGGACTCCAAGTCTCTTTGCAATCAATTTAATTATATATGTCTTTCCCACACCTGTAGGACCAATAAGGAGTATGTTATTCTTTATCATTCCAACTGCAGAGTTTTTCTTCCCTTTTCCAAACCTTTTTGCCCTGTTAAAATGGGTGCATATCTTGGTTGCAAGAGTGGTCTTAGCCTGATCCTGTTTTATGATAAAATTGTCCAGATAGGATTCAAGCTCCTCTGGAAGCATATCAAAATCGGGCATTCCCTTCTTTTTATATGCATCCCTTCCCTCTTGAGTAGGTAATTCCTTGCCTTTGGGCAGAATAAAGGGAGAGATAATCTTTACCCTATTTCCATACTTTTTTGATAAAAATTCACTGAGTTCCCTTTCAAGCTCTTTCTGATTGGGAAATTTTCTGCTATCTGTTATTTCCATCTTCATATATTCTCCTTAAAATTAATTACTAAAACCAAAAACAATATACTCACTAAGGATCAGCATTTCAAGCCCAATAAAGTTAGTAGTATTAAATTCCCTTTACTAAATTGCTTATATTTCCTAAATCTACACTATGTTGTATAGACTGGAGATAAGACTTAAGGAAGAACTGAAGGATCCGGAAGGGATCTCTATTAAAAAGAAGGCAAAGGAGTATCTGGGAATTTCCTTAGATGATATAAGGGTCATAAGGGTTCTCACCATTGATTCATCTCTTAGCAAATTACAAATTCAAAAGGCAAAGGATCTCATATTTACCAATCCTGTTACAGAAGTCTCCTCTTTTTCGCCCCTTGCAAAGGACTTTGACTGGATCATATGGGTGGGATTTAGACCAGGAGTAAGGGATACCGCAGGGAGCACCGCCATAGAGGCAATTGAGGATCTATTAAAGGTAAAATTTAAAGAGGGTGAAGGAATATATACCTCAAAGATCTATGAGATAAGGGGTGAGGCAAAAGAGGAGGATATGGAAAGGATTGCAAAGGAGCTGCTTGCAAATGAGATTATTCAGCAGTGGAAGATATTTAAAAGATCCGAATGGGACCCGGATAGAGGAATAGGGTTTATAGTTCCAAAGGTGATCTTAGATCATATTCCCACGGTTTATACCTTTAACATAGAAAGTGATAAGACATTGATGGAGATCTCTAAGCAGAGAAATTTGGCACTTCATCCCGCTGATATTCCCATAATAAGGAGGTATTTTTTGAGAGAGGATATAAGGGAGGAGAGGCGAAAATTTGGCCTGGATCTTCCAACTGATGTGGAATTGGAATATATCTCCCAGGCACGTAGCGATCACTGCAATCATAATACCTTTAGGGGATTTTTCAGATACAGGGATACTTACAACAATATTGAAAAGACAGTGGATAGCCTCTTTAGGACCTGTATTGAAGAACCCACAAGGGAGATTATGAAGGAAAAGGACTGGGTAATCTCTGTGCTCTGGGATAATGCGGGAGTGGCCAGGTTTGATAATGATTATTATTACACCATTACCGGTGAAACCCATAATAGCCCTTCTAATATGGAACCCTATGGGGGGGCGCTTACAGGTATTGTGGGGGTCTACAGGGACCCTCTGGGTACAGGGAAGGGGTCAAAATTGATACTTGGAATGTATGGGTTCTGTGTTGGCCCCAGAGATTATAGTGGTGAATATATGCCATATCTACATCCACGCAGACTTTTGGATGGAGTAATTGAAGGAGTCAGGGATGGGGGTAATAAGAGCGGAGTTCCCACTCCTTTTGGACATGTGGTATTTGATGAAAGTTACATGGGTAAATGCTTAGTCTTTGTCACAGCCTTAGGAATTATGCCATCAGAGATAAAAGGGGAATCTACACACAAAAAGACCACAGAAGACGGAGACCTAATTGTTATGTGTGGTGGAAGGGTGGGAAAGGATGGGATTCATGGAGTTACAGCTGCATCTGAGACCTTTTCTGAACACACCCCCGCAGGTCATGTGCAGATTGGAGACCCTTACACACAAAAGAAGATGCACGACTTTTTGCTTGAAGCCAGAGATGAGGGGTTAATAGCCTTTATCACAGATAATGGAGGCGGAGGGCTTTCTTCTTCTGTTGGAGAATCTGCCAGATTCAGTAATGGATGTGAGGTGGATCTGGACAAAGTTCCACTTAAATATGAGGGATTGGATCAGTGGGAGATATGGGTATCGGAATCACAGGAGAGGATGACAGTCGCTGTTAAGCCTGAGGATATTGAAAGATTTATGGAACTTGCCAGAAAACACGAGGTGGAGTGTACAGTAATAGGAAGATATACCAATTCTGGATATCTTCTTCTCAGATATGAAGGCAGGCCATGTGCCCTAATACGATTGGAATTGCTTAAATCGGAATTCCCCCAGTGGGAATTTGAGGCAGAATGGATTCCACCTCAGAGACGTGGGTTAAAAGAGCCTGAAATCCCTGAACCTGAAGATCATGGAAGGCTCTTGAAGGAGATACTTTCCAGACCAAATATCTGTTCAAAAAATTGGATTGCAAGACAATATGACCATGAGGTTCAGGGAGGCAGTGTAATAAAACCTCTGATCGGAAAATCAAGGGATATTCCCAGTGATGCAGTGGTGGTAAGGCCCATACTGGACAGAGACAGGGGAATTGTGGTCAGTCAGGCCCTTAATCCATTCTATTCCATGATTGATACATATCATATGACAGCCATTACCATTGATGAGGCGGTAAGAAGAGTCCTTGCTGTGGGTGGAGATCCGGAGCACTTAGGAGGAGTTGATAATTTCTGCTGGCCTACAATCCAGTATGATCCTATAGAAAATCCAGATGGTAAATATAAGGCAGCTCAACTTGTCCGCTCGTGTTGGGCGTTGAAGGATTATTGCCTCAAATACAAAATACCCCTTCTTTCTGGAAAGGATAGCATGTATGTGGATGGGATCTTAAAGACAAAAGACGGCCGTAGAAAGAGGGTATCTGCACTCCCCACACTGATGTTTACTGTTACAAGTGTGGTAGAGGATATAATAAAGTGTATTACACTGGATGTAAAACAGGAAGGTGATCTTGTCTATATACTTGGTATGACAAGGGACGAATTGGGGGCAAGCGAATATTATCTTATGCATGGAAAGATCGGATTAAATGTTCCAAAGGTAAATCCTGATGAGTTCTTAAATACCTATTATGCACTCCATGAGGCAATAGATAAGGAGATATTAAGCTCAGCCCATTCTGTTGGAAGAGGGGGTTTAGGAGTACATCTCTCATTGGTTGCAATGGCCGGGGAGCTGGGAATGGAGATATGCCTTTCAGATGTTATAAGAGATGCAGATTTAACTGATGAAAAGATATTATATTCAGAGTCTGCAGGAAGATTTATTGTTACTGTCTCTCCACATAAGAGAGAGGATTTTTTAAGCATTATGAGTGGTGTTCCCCTCTCTTATGTGGGCAGAGTAACATCGGACAATATCTTAAAGATATCTGGAAAAGATGGCAGATGTATAATTGAAGAAGATATTTTTTCTTTAAAAGATGCATGGCTTAGTCCCTTTAGGGAGCTTGTATAATATGGAGGTGCGAGCCTTAGTCCCAACAGGCTATGGACTGAATTGTGATTATGAGACAGATTACTCTTTAAATCTGGCTGGAGCTCGCTCCTATAGAGTTCATATAAATGAGATTATAAAGGGGGAAGGTGAAAGGGCTGATTTAAAAAACTATCATATAATTGCCTTTGGGGGGGGATTTAGCTGGGGAGATGATCATGGTGCAGGGGTGATTCTGGCATGCAAATTAAGATTTAATCTGTGGGAAAGACTAATGGAATTTGTATATTCAGGGGGGCTTATAATAGGGATATGTAATGGTTTTCAGGCATTGGTCAATCTGGGGCTTCTTCCTGCAATAGATATGAATTATGGAGAAAGAAGGGTTGCAATTATCGGAAATGATCATGGAAACTTTATTGATACCTGGGTAAATCTCAGGATAAATCCCGACTCTCCCTGTGTTTTTACAAGAGGTATATCCCAAATTGAGTTGTGCGTAAGGCATGGAGAGGGGAAATTCTATGCAAAAGAAAGTGATATTGAAAGACTCTTTGAAAATAATCAGGTTGTTATGCAATATGCAGATAGAGATGGTGCCCCTGCAAATGGAAGATGGCCAGAAAATCCCAATGGGTCATTGAAGGATATTGCTGGCATATGTGATCCAACGGGAAGGATCTTTGGCCTTATGCCCCATCCAGAGGCATATAATCACTTTACCAACCATCCTGACTGGACAAGACGCTATGATATGTTTAAAAGAAAGAATATAAAGGAGATTAAACGAATGGGAGAAGGGGTCAATATCTTTAAAAATGCTGTTGATTATATAAAGTCCTCTAAATAGAGCTCTCTTTAAAGGGAGGTGTGAGATGCCCATATATGAGTTCTACTGCAAGAGATGCAATATGATATTTAACTTCTTCTCATCTAAGCCAGATACAGAGACAGTTCCAACTTGCCCAAGATGTAAAAAGACCAAGCTTTCAAGAAGGGTATCTGTCTTTTCAACCCTAAAGAGAAAGGGAGATGAAGATATCCCATTTGATATTGATGAAAGCCGAATGGAAAAGGCAATTGAGGCCCTTTCCAAAGAGGCCGATCATATTGATGAAAACGACCCAAAACAGGCTGCAAACCTGATGAGAAAGCTGACCGAGATGACAGGGCTCAATCTCTCACCCAGGATGGAAGAGGCACTTAGAAGGATGGAGGCAGGTGAAGATCCTGATCAGATTGAGCAGGAGATGGGAGATCTTTTGGAAGACGAAGAAGAACCCTTTACATTTAAGGATAAAGGGGTAGTTCCTACAAAGAAGATCTCACCTCCCAAGGTGGATGATAAGCTCTATTTTTTGTAAGAAGAGTATCAAATGCAATTGCTGGCATAATAACTATATCATGGCATATTTTTCTTTACCGGTCAACAGGAAACCCATATGAGATTGCTTCGTCGCTTATGCTCCTCGTAAATGACATTTGTCATTGCGAGCGAAGCGAAGCAATCTAAAACCTAATGTTTTGAGTTTCTATTTGTGATCCTTTCTTTCCGACTGTTCCACCCTGAGTTGTGAAGGATAGGGTATGGAAATAATCTCATGCTTTACTGATGAAACTGCCCTGTTAGCAATATCTTGGACCTTCTCATATGCCTTTTCTTGTTTCTTTGAAAGCTCATCAATCTGTGATGCCTGATCTCTAACAAGTCTTTCAAGGTATTCTATCTTGCTCAATAAAAGATTCTTTTCTCCCTCAAACTTTGCTTTCAGTAACTCCTTGCTCTTTTCAAAATCATTCCTCAGTCGCTCTTCTGTTTTAGCAATTGCCTCCTTTACTTTGGCATCAAGCGTCACTGGAAACGATTTTACCTGTTCTCTAAGTGCCTTGAGTTCATCTTCCTGTTTTGAAATTGCCTCTTCCCTTTCATCAAGGAGTGCCTTTTTTTCCTGAAGCTCTTTTTCAAAGTCCTTTCTCTTTTGCTCAATCTCCTTTTCCAGTCGCCTCAATTCATCTTCAAGGGCATTTATCCGTTGCTGCTTTTGTCGTTCAAAAGTATATTCAAACTCCTCTTTCTGCCTCTCTAACCGCTTCTTGATAGCCTCCTCCTGCTCTTTTGCCTCCTGCTCCCTTTGCAATTTCTCCTTTTCCCATTTAGCTCTAAGCTCTCTCATCTCTTCCTCAAAAGAATCTCTCCTATCCTTCATCTCTTTATCAAACTGCTCTTTTTTGAGATGTTGGGCCTCTATTAGGGCCGCCAAATCTGATGCAGCAGTTTCTATTTCATAAAGTGTATTTAACTCCTCTTTTTTTGCCCTTATTGCCTCCTGTATCTTTTTAAAGGTCTCTAATTCCTTCTCATACCGCTCAGATAGCATGGTCAATTCCCTATTAAAGGTCTCCTTAAGATCATGGAGTCTCTTTAAAGGATTCTGTTCAGCTTCGGATTCTGCAGTAGCTATAGCAACCTTTTTCTCCATCTCTTTTAATCTTTTCTGGACATTTAGTAACTCCTTTTCCTTTGCAAGGAGTCTATCCTTTACTATTTTATAAGCCTCGAGCATCTCTTTTTTTGTATTAGACATAGTAAGATTACGGACTTCTTTGGAATCATTCATACTCATCCCCTTATTCTTAAATTTAAGTTGTATCCTTTCCCTTTCCTAAAATAACATAGAACACATCTCAAGAAATCACTCAGATTTTGGATTGTATAATCAATTTTAACATATGCTTTCTGACCTTGCGAATGCTATAGACATCCTCTTTTTCCATATCTATAATCAACCGCCATGCCTGCATGGTCTTAGCTCCAATAATTACATCCTCTGTGGCAATATGATCTGGAACCACCAGAAACTCATCTGAAAGCCTGTCCCCATCAAGGTAAAAGTCAAGCCTTACAGCTTGATCAACCATCAACTCCTCTCCTGCCTTTGCGGTTTCAAAATAGAGGGGTTTAGGAAGCATTAAAACCGTCTCTAATTCCTGTGCAAGAGACTCCTTTATAAATGACATGCTTGCACCACTGTCAAACAGGGCATCAATCTCCCTTCCCCCTTTAGAGCCTTCAAGCCTAATCCTCTTTGCCAATACCCCCACCTGAGAACCTTCCTCCTCCTTTTACTCTCTTAGTCAGGAATTTAATCCCAGCTGTGAAGTAATGTCAAACCCTTTTATCAAAACTTTTAAGCCTGGATTTTTAACTGCGATCCATCCTTCATAAGAGAAATTAGACGGTTAAAATTTCCACATCACCCCAAACCGTGATCTTATCCTTTAAGACAGCAATTATACCTATGATCTGATCAATATGTTTTGCCCAGCTTTCCACCCGATATAGATCCTCTGTCTTTTTTATGCGATTGCAAAATGAGGTAGCTGCCGCATCTGATAGCACTGCAGAATGGGATACCACACATACCATATCTGCCTTTCCAAGACTGAGAGAGTGTCCGATCTTTGCAGATGATGAACAAACCCCCACAGGCATCTGATCTTTCCCGATCTTGAGGGCTAACCTATTCCAAGGGGAAGACTCCCCTAAAAATAGTGACACAGTGGCATCCCTTTTTAAATTTAGATATGTATCACCTCCATTTTCCACAACCACCTCATCAGAATATTTCAAAAGCTCCTCACCCACATATTGAGCAATGGCGCCGGCAACAGATGCCATTGGTCCCACATTCATTAATCTGCTCTTTTCAATCATATCCCTTACAATTTCAGGTGCTAAGGGATCAGATGGATAGGGTCTTAAGGTGTTAAGGAAATCCCTATGAGATGATATATAGGACTCTATCTGATGCCTGAGCCTGACCAGAATATCCCTTGCAGGATCAGAAAGATCCTGCTTTGCACTGATATAGAGATCGGTTTCCTTTATCATCAAATGGAAAGATACAAGCCCTTTACTCTTAATTCTTCTTCTATAGGTGCGCTCCATTTAGCTTATAAGATATGAAGGATTATGGACTATCATCTGACGAATATCTTGAAATGTAAAGTTCTTTAAGAGATTTTTTATCATATGAAAGAGCATCTCAGTGGGCATGGGATTGAGGCTCTGTCCTCCATCCGAGCTGATTATTGCCCTATGGGGTGTAACCTCTTTAATCAATTCCGCTACCTTTTCATAACTTAGTGGTCTTTTTATAAGGGATGAGCAGTCAAAACAGGTAAATTCCACAAATATTCCATCTGAAAGGCTAAGGAGCTCTTTTACATGGCCAAATTCCATCTCCACAAGGCAGGAAAAAGGATGGGTTAAGATTATCTTTTTAATTCCTATTCTTACCGCCTCCCTTACAAGTTCCACTGCTTCATTTGGATAGATATGACCAGTTGCCAAAGTGACATCCTTCTCTTTTATAAGAGAGAGTATGGAAAGAAGTTCAGAAACAATTTTTCCATCTTTAACTATAGGGACGCCCCCTTTTTCAGCATCCACCACGTCCTTGAACATGGATACCATATCAGGTTCTGAAACAGTCTTTAAGGAATGTATGGTAGGCATCCAGACAATCCTTGCCCCAGATCTCAAGGCCGCCTCAACCGCCTCTGGATTCAATCCTCCAACAGTTCTATTCAGGGTTATACTTCCAATGACATTGAAATCTGTCTTTTCAGAAGCAATCTGAGCTCTTTCTGAAGTTGGGGAAAAATGGTTTTTAAGCACAATGCCTTTAAGCCCTGCTTCTTTTGCAAAAAGAGCTGCATCTATGTCATTCAGCTTTCTTGGAAAGATATCGGGTGAGGTGTGAAGATGAAGATCATAACCACCATTCAATATCTTTTTTATTTCATCAACCATCCACCTATAACCCTAAGAAAGCCTCTTTTACCAGATCTGACTGAAGCAGCTCCTCTCCTGTGCCTTCAAGCACCTTTTCCCCTGTCTGAATCACATATCCTCTATCTGCAATCTCTAAGGCCTCCTGGACATTCTGCTCCACAAGCAATATGGTCTTACCCATTGATTTTAGCCTTTCAATGGATCTGAAAAGCTCTGTAACCAGAAGCGGCATCAGCCCTTGAGAGGGCTCATCCAGCATCAGAAGCTTGGGATTGGACATAAGGCCTCTTCCGATTGCAAGCATCTGCTGTTCCCCTCCACTCAGTGTCCCTGCCCTCTGAGTTCTTCTCTCATAAAGCCTTGGAAAGAGGTCAAATACAAAATTGAGATTCCTTTCCACCTCTTTGGGATCATTAAGTATGTATGCTCCCAACTCAAGATTCTCTTCAACTGAAAGGGGGGTAAAAAGTCTTCTGTTTTCTGGAACATATGTAATACCAAGCCTTACCACATCAGCACACTGCATCCTGGATATATCTTTACCATTAAAGATAATTGAACCTTCCATGGGATGGAGTCTGCCTGCTATTGCCTTAAGTAAGGTGCTTTTCCCTGCACCATTTGCTCCCACCACTGCAACTACCTCTGAATCCTTCACCTCTAAGCTGAAATCTCTAACTACCGGAACTTTTCCGTATCCTAATTTAACCTGTTCTACCCTTAGCATATCTTTCTCCCAAGTATGCACGGATCACATCTTCATTATTGGATACCTCCTCAGGACTCCCTTCAGCTATCTTTAATCCTCCATCCAGAACAATTACTCTATGAGACAGTTCCATGACAAGTTTCATAACATGTTCTGTCAAAAATATTGTTAAATCCCACCTCTCTTTTATACCCAAAAGGGTTCTTTTCATCTCATCTATTTCAGAAGAGGTAAGTCCTGCTGCCACCTCATCTAAGAGCAGGAGCATTGGCTTTGTGGCAACAGCCCTTGCAAGCCCTACCCTCTTTTGCATTGCAACAGGAAGCTCAGCCACCATCTTATCTTTTACGCCATTGAGTCCCAGAAAATCCACTATTTCATCAGCAATCCTTTCAGCTTCCCTTCTGCTATTGATCCTACAAAATGCACCCACCATAATCTCTTCCCTAACTGACATATCTCCACCACTTTCAACCACCTGAAATGTTCTTGCAATTCCTTTTATGTTTGTCTCATGGGGAGGTTTACCTGTTATGTCCTCTCCCATAAAGAGGATCTTTCCCTTCTCAGGTCTATAATATCCTGCAATACAATTAAAAAGGGTGGTCTTACCCGCCCCATTTGGCCCTATGAGGCCCACGATCTCACCCTTCTCAATGGAAAAAGAGATATCCCTATTTGCAATAAGGCCACCAAAGCGTTTTTCTAAGTTTTGAACCTCAAGGATATTCATGATCTCCTTGCCCTTGCCTTTTCCACAAGCCCCCATATACCCCTGGGCTCAACTGCTGCAATAAGCATAATTACAAGGCTATATATAATAAGATCAAGACCCAGAAGGGATTTAACCCCACCGATCCAACTGCCCAGATATCTATCTAATGGAACCAATATGGCCGCACCTATTATAGGGCCCCAAAGAGAGGCTGCCCCTCCAAGCATTGCCATTAGGGCTATAAGAATAGAAAGTTCAAGATGCATAACAGATGCAGTATCAATATACATATGATACACGGTATGAAATGCGCCACCCACTGCCACAAATGCAGATGCAATGGCATATGCCTTTATCTTTGCCCATCTCACATTAATCCCTAAGCTGGCAGCCACATCTTCATTGGCCTTAATAGCACGCAATTGAAACCCAAGTCTGGATTTGCGAAACCAGTTCATATAGAGAAGACCGGCTGTGAAAAACAATAGCATAAAGTAGTAATAATATGTATCTGATCCAAACTGCATATACAGAAAATTGGGGGTCTCTTTAAAAGGAAGGGATATGCCTCTTACCCCTCCTACAAATTCCCAGTTTCTGAAAAGATCCTGAAGCACCAAAGATACTGCAATGGTGGCAATGGCAAAATAGTGACCTTTGAGTCTAAAGAGGGGATATCCAATAATAAATGACCATATGATTGCCAGGATCACTCCTATGGGCATGGATACCCAAAAGGGGATATCCCATAGCTTCATCATCATTGCCACAGTATATGCAGAGATCCCCACATATTGAGCCTTACCCAGTGCCACCTGCCCCCCATAACCGCCTATGCTGTTCCATCCCATTCCATAGAGGGAAAATAGCAGAAATTGGATCATCACCGCCTGGGCAAAGGAAGACTTAATAATCAATGGAAATATAAGCAAGAATATATAGAAGATATAGAAGCCTATCCTTTCAGAGCGAGGAAAGTCACTAAAATCAAATGCATCCCTTAACGCTTCCATCCAAACAGCCCCTCTGGTCTAAATACCACAATCAGAAAATATGCGGCATAGACTACAGTGAACTTAAAGGTGGGTGCATTTATTCCCACAAGGGTCTCAAGCACACCGATTATAGCTCCTGCATAAAATGCCCCCTTTATGCTTCCAAATCCTCCAAGTGCAACTGTGGCAAATGCGATCATAACAAATAGAAGCCCAATCTCTGGCGTTATATACCAGAAATTCACAAGCAGGGCGCCAGCAAGCCCCACTGTGCCCCCACCTATTGCCCATGCAAGTGCATTCATACGGTCAGTATATATTCCCATATAAGAGGCGGCCTCTGCATCCAATGCGGTTGCCTTTAATGCCTTCCCAATCTTGGTATTATTCATAAAATATGAAACCGCTCCAAATGCAATAATGCTGATTAGAGCAGGAACCACCTTTGCAAGATCCAATACCACATTTCCTGCAACCACTGTGCTCTTTCCGATTATCCAACCATGACTTACTGTTCTAAAATCAGGCCCCCAGATAAATAGTGCCACATAACGGATAAAGAGCATCAATCCAAATGTGCCAAACAGTTGCGCTACCATTGGACCTCTAAGTAGATATCTGACCAGTCCATAATATGAGACAAGGCCCAGCAGTATCCCAACGGATATAGATATAGGGGTGCTCAGAATGGGATCCATTCCGAACAATATATAGCACCAATAGGCAGCATACATCCCTATCATAAGGAATTCGCCATGGGCAAAATTTACGATATCCATCACCCCAAAGATTATGGTAAGGCCAAGGGCAATCAGCGAAAAGATCAATCCCATCAATATTCCCGATACAATGGCATCCAGAAGAAATCCCATACCGACTATATCCCTTTAAATTTTTAAAAGTTACGCCCCTAAACCATATAGAGGGGCGTAACTTTATCAAAATTCAGAGGCCCTCTATTTCCACTTAGGAAATGGATAGATCATCTTGGCCGTTGCATATTCAAAAGGATACACAGCCTCAAGGTGAGGCACACTTTCACCGGGTGCAAGTTGCCACTGGCCGATCATACCAGATCCCAAGATATTCTGTCCCATTTCACCTTTCTGCTCCCCTCCAAATTTAATTCCTTTCCAGGGCATAATGAGCTCATCCCCAGAGATATAGAGTTCATTGGCAGCCTTTTGAATGGCCTTTGGATCAGTGGATTTGGCATTATTTAACACATATGCCCAGGTCTGAAGCCCGGTGAATGCCCTTGCTGAAGTGCCGCTAAAGTCCTCACCTGATCTCTGTTTAAACAGTCTATTTATCTGTTTTGCCACAGGCTTTACTTCAGCAATCTTAGGAACAAACACGGTTCTGGTGAGCACTCCCACCGCATCCTTCTTTAATGCCTCAGCAAATTCTGGCTGAACAGTTCCGGCATCCTGACCCCATATGATGTTGGGGCTGAACTTCATAGACTTAAATGTCCTCATAAAAAGGATGGCATCAGATACATAGGGGATAAATGCCACAGTCCCAGGATTGCTTGCACGGATTGCCTGAACTTCGCTGGTTAGATCAGGGGATTGATGAGGATATTTAATAGATTTAACCACCTTAAAACCGTATTGGGGAGCCAGCTCCTCAAGCACCTTTATACCAGTGGCTCCGAATTCTGTCTCTTCACCTGCAATGGCGATCCTTTCAATGTCCTTCTTTGGAACCTTACCCACACCCTTTGCCTTGCCTTCCACAAGACCATTTAAGAATCTGTAAAGGTCATGGGAAAAGGTGATATTATGCGGAGTAGTTCTCCAGAACCACTTAAATCCCCTTGTTGTGAGTATAGGGGAGGTGGAATTGGAATTGATCATTGGAACACCATACCTTTCACACACTGTGCTCACGCTCTTGGTGACAGAGGAATTGTAGCATCCTAAGATACCCACTACCTTATAGTCTTTAATGAGCTGTTTTGCCAGATCTGCCCCCCTTGCAGGATCAGATCTATGATCCATAAAGATGAGTTTTATCTTTGCACCACCCAGGCCTGGAATTCCTTCCCATTGTGCCATGGGTATATCAATTCCTGTCATCTTGTTATTAACGATCTCTGCTGCAAGCTCAACCCCTATTCTCAAGAGTCTTCCCGTGGATGCAAGCCCACCTGAAAGAGGAAAGATGACCCCTATCTTTACCTCTTTTACCGCAGATACAGGCTGGGGGAGAAGAAATGCAAACATTAATATCATTATTAATGAAAAGATACCCCACTTAATTTTAAATCCCTTTTTCATCCCCTACCTCCTTTTTAAAAAATGATTAATATAAAATAAAATCAGTTGAAAAAAAACCTGCAATATTGTAGGCGTCCTACATACTATCTTTATATTTTATCATGTCAACAAAAAATGCTAAGGGACTAAGTATGATTCTGATTGGTATAGATACAGGTGGCACCTTTACTGATTTTATATTTAAGGACGAAGAAAAGGGATGGTCTGTATTAAAGCTTCCCTCCACCCCCCATAATCCAGCAGAGGCGGTTTTAAAAGGTATTGAAAAGATTGCAGGTAGAAAGAGAAAGAAGATAGTTCATGGATCCACTGTGGCAACCAATGCATTGCTTGAAAGAAAGGGGGCAAAGACAGCCCTTATTACCAATAAGGGCTTTGAAGATATTATAGAGATCGGAAGACAAAATCGCACAAGACTATATGATCTAAGATACAGAAAGGAACCACCCTTAGTTCCAAAAGATCTGAGATTTGGGATAAAGGGAAGGATCGTTCAAAGTGGTGAGGAACTGGAACCCCTCAGTGTTGATGAGCTAAGAGGACTCGTTGAAAGATTAAGGGAAGAGAATGTGGAATCTGTAGCAGTTTGTCTTTTATTTTCATTTTTAAATCCAGAGCATGAAAAGATCATAGGAAAGGCCCTTAAGGAAAGTGGATTAATCGTGTCCCTATCCCATGAGATATTATCAGAGTTCAGAGAATTTGAAAGGGCCTCCACCACACTGATTAATGCATATGTATGCCCAAAGATGAAAAATTATATCTCCCATATAAAGGGTGAACTATCTGAGGAAGATTCCTTAAATATAATGCAGTCAAATGGTGGTAGCATCTCATCTGAAACCGCCATGAGGGAATCTGTAAGGACTATTCTTTCAGGACCTGCAGGTGGAGTAATGGGTGCATATGAACTGGGAAGGATGATAGGAACAACCAAGCTCATCACCTTTGATATGGGGGGCACATCCACTGATGTATCCCTTATTGATGGCACACCTTCACTCACTGTGGAGGCCACCATTTCAGGATTTCCCATAAAGGTTCCCATGATAGATATCCATACTGTGGGTGCTGGAGGGGGATCCATTGCATATCTGGATATGGGAGGTTCCTTGAGGGTTGGGCCAGAAAGTGCAGGTGCAGATCCTGGGCCCATTTGTTATGGCAGGGGAGAAAGTATAACAGTAACAGATGCAAATCTAATGCTTGGAAGGCTGGTTCCAGAGCGATTCCTTGGCGGAGAGATGAGACTGTATCCAGAAAGACTTACTCCCTATTTTGAAGATCTTGCAAACAGGGCAGGATTGGAGGTATTTGAGCTGGCTGAAGGAATCATTTCAGTGGTAAATGGTAATATGGAAAGGGCAATCAGAGTGATCTCAGTTGAAAGGGGTTATGATCCAAGAGAGTTTGTGCTCTTTTCTTTTGGAGGAGCAGGGGGTATGCATGCCCCATTTTTAGCAAGATTGCTTGGTATCCCAAAGGTGCTGATTCCAAAAGATCCAGGAATACTCTCTGCTATTGGAATGCTAATGTCAGAGATTATCAAGGACTATTCCTTTACCATAATGAAGGATCAGGACGAGACAGATATAAAAGAGATAAGCTCCCTTTTTAAAGATATGGAATCCAAGGCAATGAAAGAGCTGTTATCAGAAGGTGTTAAAAGGGAAGATGTGGTATTTGAAAGGATCATGGATATGCGCTATGAAGGACAGTCATATGAGATAATGGTTCCTTTAGAAGAAAATTATTTGGATGCATTTCATAGAATACATGAAAGACAGTATGGATACAGAAATCCTGAAAGAAAGATCCAGATCGTTAATCTGAGGCTCAGGGCAAGAGGAAGATCAGAGAGGCCAAAATTTTATAGATTAAAAGAAAAGACAGAGAAGATTCCAAAGGAGGCAGTGCTTTTTGAAAGGGACATTATCTTTGATCAAAGATCCTTGAGATGCAAGATATATGAGAGAGAAAAACTCAGATATGGAAACAGGATCAAGGGGCCAGCGCTTATATGTGAATATTCATCTACAATAGTAATTCCACCCTTTACTGAAGCAGAAGTGGATGAATATGCAAATATTATTCTTAAGATAGAGGGCTAAACAGTATGGATATAAACCCTATATTGCTTGAGGTATTTAAGAACAGATTCTCTTCAATTGCCGAAGAGATGGGAATGACGCTTATAAGAACCTCTTTTTCACCAAATATTAAGGAAAGAAGGGATCTATCCTGTGCACTATTTGATAGCAATGGAGATATGATAGCACAGGCAGCACATATACCTGTTCATCTTGGTTCCATGCCTTTGTCTGTTAAGGCAATAATAGAGGAGATGGAACTCAGAGAGGGTGATATGGCAATCCTCAATGACCCTTTCAGAGGGGGGACCCATCTTCCAGATATAACCATTGTGGCACCTGTCTATGCAGGTGAAAAAACCCCCTCTTTCTATGTGGCAAACAGGGCTCACCATGCAGATGTGGGTGGAATGAGCTCAGGGTCTATGCCTCTTTCAGTTAATATATTTCAGGAAGGCATCATAATCCCTCCACTTAAGATAGTAGAGAGAGGAGAGATTGACAGAAAATTGATGAGGCTTTTGCTTAGCAACGTCAGAACACCCCATGAAAGAGAGGGAGACTTTACTTCGCAGATAATGGCAAATATTACTGGTATTCGGAGGACAAAGGAACTCATTGAAAGATATGGAATCCGCATGGTTAAGGATTATTCAAGTGCCCTTATGGACTACTCGGAAAGGATCGTCAGAAAGATCATTGAAGAGATTCCGGATGGAACCTATGAGTTTGAGGATCTTATGGATGACGATGGAATCTCACAGCAAGGCATTCCCATAAAGGTAAACTTAGAGATAAGAGGAAGCGATGCATTTCTTGATTTTACTGAATCCTCAAGACAGGTAAGCGGAAGTATTAATGGAGTCTATGCCATAACCCTTTCTTCTGTGCTCTATGTATTTAGGGC
>CBFDUE010000038.1:0-21636 GCA_965613025.1 uncultured bacterium | reverse complement strand
TAAGAACACAACGACTGCGAAGTTAACTGAATATGAGATTAAGAGGAACAGGAAGATATCTAAGGTTAGATACATAGTTGAGCAATATTTTGGACTTACTCATTTACATGATAATGCATACAGGGCGAGGTTTACTGATATATTGAAGAATTTATGGGACAGCATGTGTAGGATGATGGCGTTTAATATAATGAGGGGGGTGAAGTTGTTAGCCGTATAGAGAGAAGATAAGAGGGGAAGAACGTAGAAAGTAAGAATAAAAGACGATTAAAGACAAAAGATACATAGAAAAAATGAAAGACGATAACAAAAACGTAGAAAATGTGACTGTTGTTTGAAAGATTGAATGGGTGAAAATTACCGATTTCATATTGGGGAAGAGAAAATTATCAAAAATTTGAAAAATTCAAAGGTCTCTCTGGATTTCATCCAGGAATAGGTAGCTGACCTTTCCATCTGTGCAGGATAAAGCTCTCTTGATATGCCTGTAAAATCAATTCCATACCATTTGCGTCACAGGGCAAAAATCTTGGATCATCAAAATTTAGGTAGATAATCTGTTCCCTTAGAATATTCTGAGATAGCGGTTTTTTCATCAATGCAAATAGTAGAGAGGTCTTCCCACTCCTTCGAGGCCCAAAAATGGATATAATCTTTGAAGAAGATAGAGGTATATCAATCTCTCTTTCAATTAGATCAGGGAGTCTCTCTTCTTGAAACTCCAGAATCGCCTCTTTTATAATTTCTTTATTCATTGTATCCTATGTGATACCTGTTTAATATAAAAATGGTATCATTAATGATACCAAAATAAAAGATGATTTCAACAACTTTGTCATTCCAAGAATGTAATAATTTTAAGAATTATTAATAGTGATGCCTGATGCCGCACCTATCTTCTTTAAGGCCTCTTCAAGTCTCTCTGCCTCTTTGAGAATAACCTCTGCATATTGTGCGCCAATGGAGTCTGGATCCATTACTGATAAAAGCCTCCTTGCAAAACCTCCCACCGCGAGCAATGGGTTTCTAATTTCATGAGCAATGGCTTCTATAGTTGCAGGATCCACTTCACTTTTGTAGAGATACTCTAAGGAAGGGAGCTTCTTAGTTGGGAGCTTATCTTCCATATCGGTCATCTTCTGGGAGATTCTAAGAAGTGTCTTGTTTGCCTTCTCCAGCAGCTCCATTATATCCTTTTCCCTATTTACCTGTATCTTTAACTCCTTTGCTGTACCTTCAACTTCCTGAAAGGTGTTAATCAATATTCTGTTTAGGACCTCAGATTCCATCTCTATGGGGATTGATATATATATATCTTCAAAGAGAAGATCCTCTCCATAGTGAACCAGATATATGGATAATATCCTTGCGCTTTCACATATCTTAACAAAATCAGGAAAATCATCCTCTTTTGCCCTCTTTCCATATATGGCCTGACAATATATATAAGATTCAGGAAAATTCCATCTTTTAAGTGCCACTTGAGCCAGTTCCCTATGATTTACCCCATATCTCTTTTTCTGCCATCTCAGTATCTCTTTAAGGGGTTCAAGGATATGGGGATAAGGGGAGTTTTCATCTTTAATAAATATACGATGAAATAGAATATAGCCTATCTCCAGAATCAGCCCTGCAACAAATGCCTCCTGAGGATTCCCCATTGAGAGATATTCTGAGATGGACTTGGCAATCAAGCCTCTATAAAGGGATAATCTCCAGAAAGTGCCATAGTCGATATTACCCCTCTTTCCAAAAGGAAAGGCATCTCTTATGGAAAGGGAAAGAGCCATCAGTCTTACCCTTTCAAACCCGAGTCTCACTATTGCCTGATAGATAGTTGAAACCTTAGAAGCAGCTCCAAAGAAACTGCTATTTGCAATACGGATTAGTCTGAGTGTCAAGGCAGGATCCTTTTCTATTACCTTTGCAAGCTCACCCACCGGAATGTCTTCTCTGGATGCCATATCCATAAGCTTCATTCCGGTGGCAGAGAGAGGGGGAATTAGCTCTTCATCCTCTATCTTTTTTAATATATCTCTTGTATCTTTATCCATCAGGGCCTAAATCAGTGCATAAGATTGGGAAGAAAGAGCACAATCTGAGGGAAGATCATTATGATAAGGTTGCAAAGAAGCAGAGCAATAACCATCGGTAAAACACCTCTAAAGATGGTCTCCAGCGGAACATCTTTTACCACACCATAGACTACATAGACATTTACCCCTACAGGTGGAGTTATTACTCCCATTTCAGTGATAAGCACTATTACCACACCAAACCATATGGGATCAAAACCAAGGGCCTGAGATACCGGAAAGAATATGGGAATAGTGAGCATAATCATGGCAAGGGCATCCATAAAACAGCCACCAAAGAGATAGACCAATATGATAACTCCCATTATGGCATGTCTTGGAAGTGGAAGCTGGGATACCCAATGGGCAAGATCATAGGGGACACGAGTTACAGCCATAAAATGTCCAAAGATCACCGCACCTGTAACTATTACCATCACCATACAGCTTATGCGGGTGGTGTCGGCAAGGGCATGGGTAAAGTCTTTCCAGTTTAGCTGCCTTCTTATTATTGCCATAAGCAGAGTGAGAAAGGCACCTGCTGCTGCGGCCTCAGTAGGGGTGAATATCCCAAAAAAGATCCCTCCCATAACAAGAGAAAAGATGATTAAGGTCTCAACTATGCCTGAAAAAGAGCTCAGTTTCTCTCTCCATGTGGTCTTAGGGCCAGGGGGGGCAAGGGAAGGATTTCGTTTAACTCTGATATAGATTACCAAGATAAATAGGGTTGACAATACTATTCCTGGGAAGATACCAGCGGCAAAGAGCTTTCCAATGGACTGCTCTGTAAGTATTCCATAGACAATAAATATGACACTTGGTGGAATCAATATCCCAAGGCTTCCAGCAGCCGCTACAGTTCCTGTTGCAAGGCTCATGTCATAGCCAAATCTCTTCATCTCAGGGATAGTTACGGTTGCCATTGTGGCTGCAGTGGCATTGGTAGAGCCAGAGATTGCAGAAAATCCTGCACAGGCCCCTACTGTGGCCATGGCAAGTCCGCCCTTTCTGCTACCCAAAAACACATATGCAGAGTCATAGAGTCTTCGGCTTATGCCGGAGTAAAATGCAATCTGTCCCATAAAGACAAAAAGGGGGATAACAGTAAGGCCATAGGAGGAAAAGACCTCAAAGAAATCCCGTGCCAAAAGGCTCAATCCAGGTTCAACCCCCCTTACATAACTGAAACCCAAAAATCCCAAAAAGGCCATTACAAAGCCAACGGGCATATTGGAAAAGAGTAGAATTACAAGGAGTATTATCCCTATTATTCCTATAAGAGTAAGATTCATCCTCTTACCACCTTTGAAAATTCTTTAATGAGATCCAATATCAGTGCAAGGCATAGTATTGCAGATGCAAACCCAACCCCATAGACAAAGGGATAAAAAGGGAGCTGTAATGTCAGAGACACCTCATGAATCTCCCTTAGATGATTTCCATATACAATTGATCTCCATGAAAGTAATGAGAAAAGGATCAGGCTAAAGAGAGTTGTTATAATTCCGATAATTCCCTGCACCCTGTTGGGCAGTAATCTCACAATAAGGCTAACAGCCACATGCCCCTTTTCTACCGAGGTATGGGCCATGGCAAACGCTACCGCTACCGCGCCCATAAAACAGACCAGCTCATAGGTTCCGGCAATAGGCTTAAAATGTTCTAAAAATCCGATATGATAGCGGTGATAAAGAGTTACCGAAAGCCTCAACAGGATATCAACACAGGTTATCAACATCATGCAGATGATGGAGATACCCGCTATCCAATAGAGCAATTTAACGATTCTCTTTATAAAACCTTCCAAAGGATTCCACTCTATTATTATTTTGGTTCATATAACACTTGGGAAATTTAAAAGTCAATATATAAAAAGTCTGATTTGTCTTGACAGCTCTTTTGGTTTTGGTTTATGTGAGATTTATAAACAATTAATAAAGGGGGGATAGTATGAAAAAGTGGGCTTTTTTTGGTGTCATAGGGGTCTTTCTATTTGCCTTCCTATCTGTTTCCATTCCAACTAAGGGGATGTGTGCAACCATTGAACTGAGCTATGCCAACTTCTTCCCGCCTACTCATATTCAGGCAAAACTGGGCCAGATGTGGGCAAAGGAGATAGAGAAGAGGACCAATGGAAAGGTGAAGATTACATACTATCCAGGTGGATCATTGCTTAAGGGGCCTAAGATCTATGACGGTATTCTGAAAGGAATTACTGATATAGGCATGTCTGTGTTTGCATATACTAGAGGGGTATTTCCTTCCATGGAGGCCATTGATCTTCCCTTAGGATATCCAAGCGGAAAGGTAGCTACCTGTGTTATAAATGAATTCTATAACAGATTTAGGCCAAAGGAGCTTTCAAAGGTAAAGGTGATGTATCTGCATGCACATGGACCTGGACTCCTGCATAGCAAAAAGGCAGTTTATAAGCTGGAAGACATAAAGGGTCTTAAGATCAGATCTACAGGTTTCTGTGCAAAGCTTGTAAAGGCCTTAGGAGGAGTTCCTGTTGCTATGGGACAAGGTGGCACCTATGAGGCCTTACAAAAAGGTGTAGTGGATGCAACATTCAGCCCCATAGAGGTCCTTAAGGGATGGAAGCAGGCAGAGGTAATTGATTACACAACAGAGTGTTATAGTGTGGGTTATACCACTGGATTCTATGTATTTATGAATCTGGATAAATGGAACTCCCTTCCAAAGGATGTTCAAAAGGTTATTGAGCAGGTAAATAGGGAATGGATTCCTAAGCATGGAGAGGCATGGGATAAGAGTGATGAGGAGGGCAGGAAGTTCACCCTTAAGCTGGGTAACAAGATCATACCTCTTTCTGAAGCAGAGAGCAAAAGATGGGCAAAGGCAGCAGAATCTGTATTTGAAGAATACATCAAGAGTGCTGAAAAGAGAGGAGTTCCGGGCAGAGAGTATGTGAATTTCATTAAAGAGACTATAAAGAAGTGTGCAGGTAGATAGAAGATTTTAAAGAGATATGGGGCGGGATTTCATAATCCCGCCTTTTTTTATTCAATGGGAATCTCTTCTCCTTTAAGCCTGCGAGGCCATTCTATCTCAATCAACCCGGGTTCAATATACCTTACCTTAATATCCTCTTTCTTTACATCCTTACTGATTTTAAATCTCAAGATATGAGAATCTGATGTCCTGGTATATTTTACCCTAAATGGCCTTGTCCCAAAGAATGCTCCCATACCAAATGGGCCTATCTTGATATCAAAAAGGTCCTCCCATTCATCCTCAAATTTCATATCTTTCCTCCTTATCTTTTTATATATTTTATTAAAGATAATAATTGTCTCACCCTATTCAACCCTCTATTTGCCTTGACATTTGATCTTATAAGGATATCTACTGAGCCCCTTATCTCTAAAATAAAAGGGAGGTATGAAAAGATGTCAAAAAGATATGCAATAAAGGTGATTCCTATTGAAGAGGCAATTGGAAAACGGCTTGCCCATGATATAACAGAGATAAGGCCGGGAGAATTTAAGGGTGTGGCATTTAAGAGGGGGCATAGAATAAGAAAAAGTGATATACCCCATCTATTGAGACTTGGAAAGGAGAGCATATATGTTTTGGATCTCAGTGAAGGGATGTTGCATGAAGATGAGGCGGCCCTTCTTCTGGGGGAGGCATTCAAAGGTGAAGGCACCTATATTGATGGTCCTCCTTCAGAAGGGAAAGTCCAGCTCAGGGCCTCTTATAAAGGATTATTTAAGGTAGATGTTAAGCTGCTAACCAAGATAAATATGATTAATGATATTATATGCTCTTCCAGACACACCAATACCTTGGTAGAAAAAGGTGACCTGATTGCTGCAACAAGGGCCATTCCATTGATTATAGATGAAAAGAAGGTACTTAAAGCAGTAGATATAGCCCAAAAAGATGGAGGGATATTTAAGGTTAAAAGGCTCCTTAAACCCAAGACAGGAATAATTATCACAGGTAATGAGATACTCTATGGAAGGATTAGAGATAGATTCTCTTCCATTTTGAAAAGAAAGCTCAAGCAGTATGATCTGGAAATTATAAAGGTTTTCTATAGCTTAGACGATAAGTTTAAGATAGCAGACTATATGCACGAACTTCTAAATATGGGAGTAGAGATGATACTGGTTGCAGGAGGAATGAGTGTGGATCCAGATGACCAGAGCAGGGCAGGAATATTGTTTGCCGGTACTAAGGAGGTTGTATATGGCTCACCTGTGCTTCCTGGAGCCATGTTCCTCTATGGGAAGATTAAAGATGTGCCTGTTCTTGGGCTCCCCGCATGTGTTATCTATTTTAAAGCGACCATATTTGATCTTGTCCTTCCAAGGGTCCTTGCAGGAGAGTCCATAACCAGAAAAGATCTGGCTTCTCTTTCCCATGGAGGATTATGTCTAAATTGTAAAAGATGTAATTGGCCGATCTGTCCCTTTGGTAAATAGGTAGGGGGAGGAGAAATTCCTCCCCTCTTATACTTAGATTAATATTGACTTAAAAATTCCTCCATTATATCCACACTCTTCTTTTCCACTATCTTGTCAAATATCTTATCTTTTACATCCCTTGGAAGTAGCTCAATACTTTTGGTGGTTGCACTGTCAAATTTGGCCGTGGGGAATACCTTTAATATCTTATCCTTCTGAGCCTCGGTGCAATAGACTCTTAAAACCTTAAGCCCTGCAAGCATCTCCTCACACATATCTGCAAGACCTGCATTCTTGAGTTTTTCATATCTCTCTTCATTTATCCAGATATTTATGGGATATCTTTCTTCAGTCATCTTAATACCTCCTCTCTTTATTCCAATGGAAGAATATTAAATACAGGGGTTCTCTTCTCTAAGTATTCATCGGTTACAAAGGGTGAACCAAAGCCATATTTCTCAGCACATTCCATCACTAAATCAAATACCTCAGGCCTAAAGATCAGCTTTGGAGGTTTCACACCATCCTGAACAATGCTTCTGATCACGGTTCCACTGAATTTCTGCCACTCATCTCTGTGATTACACAATCCCTCTGAGGTGATCTCTCCACAGTGGGGGCAATATAGCCAGTTCATGGAATATACAGGAGTTATGCTTAGATCCTCTTTAAGCTCTTCAAGCATATGGTGTGCATCATATGGCCCGTAATAGGTGCCCACTCCTGCATGATCTCTTCCATACATATGATGGGTAAGCCCTAAATTTGCCCGGAGTGCCGCATGAAATACTGCTTCTCTTGGGCCTGCATAGCGCATATCCCAAAAAGTAAGGGTAGTCATGTGATTGTGATCACCAAAATAGCCGGCCTTTCTCAGCTCATCCTGACAGAGGATTATGGCCTCATCAATATAGTCCCCTTTTCTCTTCTCCCCAATGATTGCGTTTACAAGCACTCCCACAAGAGGCTTTTCAATGGGAAGCTCTCCATAGGTCTGAAGCCAAGCACCTTTCATCAGCCATTCATGACCAGTATGGGGGACATTTCTGGTCTGATGGGCCACTACTCTGACCCATCCCTTCTCCCTAAATCTCTTTCTGAGCTCTAAGGGCGGAACAAAATAGGGATCAAAGGGAGGATTGATCTTGGGCCTGTTTACCAGAGTTATCTTTCCGCCCAAGAAGTTGTCTTTATACTTATATGTCCTTGCACATCCAGGATGCTTCTCCTCTGTTGTTCCATATACATACTGGCATATCTCTTTCTTATCATATTTATATATCTCCTCTACCTCCATTATGGCCATGGGATTTCCGTCATAGGTAAGCAGTATGGTATCCCCTTCTTTGATGCCATAGTCAGAGAGCTCCTGATCTGAAAGATCAAAAAGAATAGGAATGCTCCATACCACCCCATTTGTAAGCCTCATATTTTTGCAGACACTTTCAAGATCTGCCCTTCCCATAAAACCCTCAAGGGGGGTAAAAAAGCCATAAGCAATATCAATTATCTCATTAGCAATCTGACTCCTTACTGGCACAGCCGTAAGGCCCTTAATCTTCTCTTTGGCCTCGGAAGGTGCCATAATCCTCTCTTTAATCTCTTTTCCACCGTGTCCTATCTCTCCCATAAGACCTCTCCTTTCTAATTGAATTTTTTATTTTTCTAAAAACAAAATTATATAATTTAAATAAAAAATAATAAATTTAATTTAATTTTATATATTGTGAATATTATTACAAGGATGTCTCCTTGTCAAGCTGAAACCATGGTTTTTTCATATTTTAATGCCTTCTATGGAGAATATAGTTACATAACTTTTTAAGACAGAGCTTAGCGTCTGAGTCAGGTAGGCTATCGAGCTCTTTTTGAGCCCTTTCAATATAAAGGTGTGCCATATTTAGTGTCTTTTCTATACCCCCACTTTCTCTTATAATCCCAATCAGATATTCAAAATTGTCTTGTCTTTCTCTGACTTTGAAAAATATCTTCCTGAATCTATCCTTCTCTTCACCGAAAAGCTGGGTCATGGTGTATATCAGTGGAAGGGTGATCTTGCCCTCTTTTATATCTTTCAGAGGCGGTTTTCCCATCTCTTCCATTGAACCTGTAAAGTCAAGGACATCATCTATAAGTTGGAATGCCATTCCAGTATTTAGACCGAATTCAGAGATATGCTCTACCCAATCCCTTTTCGCACCAGCAAGCACGGCACCACAGGTACATGCACAAGAGATCAGAAAGGCAGTCTTGAGACGAACTATCCCCAGATATTCCTGCTCGGTGAGATCCATATTATCAATATTAATGAGTTCTAAGATCTGCCCCTCTGCCATCTTTGTGGTGGTTTGGGTGAGGATCTCTAAAAAGGCAGGATTTTTTATCTTGACTGCTATCTCAAATGCCCTTGAAAATAAAAAGTCACCACCCAGGATAGCGGCATGATTTCCCCATATCTTCTTAACAGAGGGCCTCTTTCTACGATACTCAGAGTTATCTATTACATCGTCATGAAGAAGGGAGGCGGTATGTATAAATTCAAAGATTATAGAATAGTCATAGAGATCTTCGTTTTCATCCCTTTCAAATAGTCTGTAGCTCAAAATAAATAGAAGGGGCCTCAATCTCTTACCTGAGCCAAATAGCCCGTGTCTTATCATATCTTCTGCAGTGGATATCTGGGAGTGCATATTTCTCTTGAGACCCTCTTCTATCTTGAAGATAAATGGTTGAAGCTCCTCTTTAAGGTCTGATTCATACATGTGATGACTCCGAGCTAACAATTTCACCGACCAGATCATAGGGGAAGGCATCTACTATCCTGACCATCTCTATCTTTCCATAGTCTGTATATCCTCTATTTATTATCACCTTGGAATCTATTTCAGGTGCCATAAATGGCGCTCTTCCTTCAAGTAGAAGTTCAGTATCTTTTGAATATCCTTCTATGAGCACAGGATATATCTTTCCTATCCTTTCTCTGTTTTTTCTCAATGATATCTCCCTCTGAAGCTCCATAATGAGTGCGTATCTGTGCTCTGCAATACTTCTCTCTATCTTGTCTTCATACCTGTATGCCCTTGTTCCCATCTCATCGCTATATATGAATACTCCCAGATGATCAAATTCAGCCTCTTTTACAAACTCATAGAGCTCTTCAAAGGCATTATCTGTCTCTCCTGGAAATCCCACCATAAGGGTGGTTCTAATGCTTATATATCGCCTTAATGACCTTATCCTCTCAACGATATCTAAGGGATGAGGAGATACATCCCTTCCCATTCCTGCAAGAACAGAACGATTTACATGTTGAAATGGGACATCTATGTATGGGCATATCTTTTCTTCCTCTTCCAGCAATCTTAAAAGCCTATCACTAATCCCGCTGGGATTGCAATACATAAGCCTTATCCATTCTATCCCTTCAATCTTGATAAGCTCTTCAAGCAGAGTCTCAATACAGGTTCCATCTCTTAGATCCATTCCATAAGAGGTGGTATCCTGAGATACTATATTCAATTCCCTTACTCCCCTGTCCCTTAGCCTCTTAGCTTCATTAAGCACAGAGGCAATGCTTCTACTACGATATGGCCCCTTTATCTTAGGTATCATACAGAATGTGCACCTATTGGAACATCCTTCTGATATCCGTAGGTAGGCTATAAAATAAGGAGATGCGGATAATCTGGGAAGTTCATCTTCATATGGATAGGTGGGAGGCTGTATAAAAAAGCTTCCATTTTCTGACCCAAGTAATCTAATAATCAGCTTTGGATCACAGGCTGTTCCCATCCATCCATCTACCTCTGGAAGCTCCCTTCTTAGCTTGTATCCATATCTCTGAACCATGCATCCTGTAACAAAGAGCCTTTCTATAATACCTCTTTCTTTCATTCTGCCATATTCCACAATGCAATCAATTGCCTCTTCAACTGCCTCCCTTATAAATCCACAGGTATTTATTATAACTGTATGAGCCTCTTGTGGATCAGATACAAAAGAATAGCCATGTTGATCTAAGATCCCAAGCATATATTCACTTTCAACCAGATTCTTAGGACATCCAAGGCTAATAAAAAGTATCTTTTCTCTCCCTTTCATATCCTATGATTGAATAGGACTCAGATCTATCCTGTTTAAGAGCTCTGTAAAGACCTCACTTATAAGTTCGCTTGCCTGCTTTGTGCCAAATAATCTAAGTCTTTCTCCGCTGCCCTCTATCTTTTGGCTTGAAGATACCTTTCCAGCCTTTATAAATGTTACTTTAAAGGCAATATCCACCATCCATTTCCTCTCTTTAAAATCCAAGAAAAACCTATTAATCGATATCTCCAATCCTATATCTGTCTTCCCTGCTCTTACAACCCGTCCTCCATTGTTTTCCACTAAGAATTTGAGAGATTCAGAAAAGATCTCCTTAAGAGAAAAAGGGCCGATTCTAAATGCAGTGTCACCATATCTCTTAAGATGGAATGTCAAAGTGCCAGGGAAATTTTTTAAGACCTTCTTTGCCTCATCACTCAGTATATCCTTTCTCTCCCTTTTATCTTTAAACAGGATATAGACCTTTACCCCACTTAGCCTTTGATCTGGGTTGGGAAGGCTATATAGGAGATTAATCTCAGAGATGGTGGAACAGTTAGATAAGATAGATAATAGAATAAATAACCCTATAAATTTCAGGATCCCCTTGTTTCCCCTTTTCATCTAAGTAGCCTCCTTAGGTTATTAAGTTTTTAGTATCTTTTAACATAATGAGACGATATTTCAATGTGAAATAGCTCACATCTTACTTGATATATCTTGAAATATATCTTTAATAGATTAGAAAATTCATTAAAGAGGGGTTGATATGGGAAAAGGAGATCAACGATCCAGAAGGGGGAAGCTCTTTAGAGGCACATTTGGAAAACGAAGGCCTAAAAAGAAGAAAAAGAAAAAGACGGCCTAATGGCGACTGTCTGGCTCAAAGAAGGCAGACAGAGGTCTGTCAAAAGATTCCATCCATGGATATTCAGTGGTGCAATTAAAGATATAGATGGTGATCCAGAGCCGGGGCAGACAGTCCGTATAAAGACAGTGGGTGGGAAAGATCTGGGATGGGGTGCCTATTGCCCCCGCTCCCAGATAAGGATCAGGATATGGAGCTTTAACAGAGATGAGCGTATTGACAGGGGCTTCTTTAAGAGAAGGCTTCTTAATGCCCTTGAATTTAGAAGATCCATTCTTTCCTCTATAGACAGTGATGCCTACAGGATTGTGAATGCAGAATCCGATGGCCTTCCAGGTATAGTCGTGGATAGATATGGCGATTTTCTGGTATGCCAGTTTCTTACTGCAGGAGCAGAGTATTGGAAAGGTGTTATTATCTCACTTCTAAGGGAATTAATACCGTGCAAAGGTATATATGAGAGGTCTGATCTAATGGTCAGGCTAAAAGAGGGCCTAAGACCCCAGAATGGGATACTTTGGGGAGAAGAGCCTCCAGATAGATTAAAGATATATGAGAGCAATATCAGGTTCTGGGTGGATATAAAGAGGGGGCAAAAGACAGGCTTCTATCTGGATCAGAGAGACAACAGAAGGGCAATTGTTGAATATTCTAAGGGAATGGATATCCTGAATTGCTTCTCCTATAGTGGTGGATTTGGAATCTATGCCCTGAAGGCAGGAGCAGCCCGTGTAATAAATATAGATTCCTCCTCTGAAGCACTGGAGCTTGCAGAGGAAAACCTTTACATAAATTCACTGCCCCTCTCTTCAACGGAAAATATAAGAGGTAATGCCTTTGATATCTTACGGGATCTTAGATTCTCAGGAAAGAGATTTGACCTCATTGTAATGGATCCTCCCAGGTTCTTAGATTCCAGATCCAAGATGGTGAATGCATGCAGAGGGTATAAGGATATAAATATGCTGGCCTTTCAGATGCTTAAAAGTGGGGGAATACTATTTACATTTTCGTGCTCTGGCCTTATCTCACCTGAGCTATTTCAAAAGCTCATATTTGATGCAGCCCTTGATGCACAAGTAGATGCAAAGATAATTGGAAGACTCTCCCTTCCCATAGACCATCCCGTATCTGTCTATTTTCCTGAAGGAAACTATCTCAAAGGGCTGATCTTAAAGATATCCTAAGAAGAGATAAGAAAAGTATCTGGATCAAGCTCAATCTGCCTTCTTTCCTTCAATCTGCCTTTTCTGTCTTTAAGCACATATAGATAGACTGAATCTGATGATGAGGCCAATTGAAATACGTAGCTGAAGAGATCTGTCTCCATTATGCCTCTGAGCCACTTGGCAGAATCTTCGTCCATATCCACTATATCGATACGACTTGAAAGCCACAGGATAGATCCATAATCCATGGCAATCTCTTTGAGCCTATATAGATAATCCATCCCCTCTGAATGGAGATCCATCCCCTCCAAGATCAGCATCAGGGGTGAAAATCCCATATGTCTTTTGAGATCATCTAATGTTCTATTTAGGAGCTCTATGCTAAATCTCTCCTTTGGATATGTAATTATCAGCCGCCGTTCTTCCATCTTCCTCTTAAACTCCTTTAGATCGCTTTCAGGATCGCACAAACGGATAATCTCAGATAGTATCACCTCATAGTAGGAACGGATCTTTTCAGGTTCAGCCTCTTCAAGGGATATATGGATCAATCTTCCTCCATCAAATACCACCTTTAATCCCATATTAATCAGAGTGGCTGTCTTACCCACACCTGCCCTTGCAATGAGCAGGCACATCTTGCCCTTTAAACTCTCCTTTCCAAGAATAGAAAGGGGGCTCAGTGAAAAGATATCTGACATTATCTACCCCTCTTTTTATTAATCTTTCCTTCCTTCTTAAGCCTTTCATATACTTTAGCTGGCATCTTTTCATACCTTAAAAATTCCATGCTGAATTCTGCCTTTCCCTGAGTAAGGGAGCGAAGCTGAGTGGCATAACCAAACATCTCAGAAAGTGGCACCTCTGCCTCTATGGTGCTTCTTATTCCGTCTTCAATACATCCAAGGATTATACCCCTTCTCTGATTAAGGGATGCCATAACACTTCCCTGAAATTCCGATGGGCAGTCCACCATCACCTTCATCAGAGGTTCAAGCAGAACAGGTGAGGCCTTCATATATGCCTGCTTGAAGGCACCCATTGCGGCCTGAATAAAGGCGATTTCAGAGGAGTCCACACTATGGTAGGCCCCATCATCAATTACAACCCTGATACCCTTTACAGGATATCCATCCAGAAGTCCCTTTTTAAGACACATCCTGAAACCCTTATCCACTGCAGGAATAAACTCAGATGGTATAAGTCCTCCCTTTATACGGTTTACAAATTCATAGTCTTCATCAGATGGTTCAATATAACCTGCAACCCTGCCATATTGACCAGCCCCTCCTGTCTGTTTTCTATGAAGATAATTGAACTTAGCCCTCTTAGTTATGGTCTCCCTATATGCTACTTGTGGAGGGCCAGTTTCAAGCTCAAGCCCATATTCCCTCTTCATCCTCTCTAAATAGATATCCAGATGTAACTCTCCCATACCAGATATCAGGGTCTGACCGGTCTCTTTAACTACGTGAAAAGAGAATGTGGGATCCTCTTTCTTGAATCTCCATATTGCCTTAGAAAGCCTTTCCATATCATGCTGCCTCTTTGTCTTAACGCTCAGTGAAACAACCGGTGGAGGTGTGATAAATGAAAACATGGAATAACTTACTCTGCCATCTGTAAAGGTATCTCCTGAATTACAGTCAATGCCAAAGAGGGCGACTATCTCACCTGCTATGGCCTCTTCAATGTCTTCCATCTCATCTGCATGCATCCTAAGAAGCCTTCCCACCCTAATCCTCTTTCCTGTCCTCATATTTGTTATCTCATCACCTCGCCTGAGTCTTCCCTGATAGATCCTGAGATAGCTCAATTGGCCAAAGGGTCTAAGTTCTAACTTAAATACAAGCGAAACCAAGGGAGCATTGGGTTCCGGGATCAATGGCACTTCCCTGTTAGAATCCTCTATATCTAAGGCCCTGTTTTCCCTATCTCTGGGGCTTGGAAGATAATGACATACCCCATCCAGTAGGGGCTGAACCCCCATGTTTCTGTAGGCAGAACCTAAAAACACGGGGATGAGCTCTCTTTTAAGGGTGGCCTCTCTGATTGCACTATGTATTAATGAAGGTTCCACTCTATCTTCAAGCACTGCCTCAATCAGGTCATCTGAGTAAAGGGATGCGTGATCCAGCATCTTTTCTCTCCATCTCTCTGCCTGAACCCTTAGCTCCTCTGGGATCTCTTCTTCCCTTACCATCTCTCCATATGGGCCATCAAAGTAGAGTGCTTTCATATGGACCAGGTCAATAAGGCCAACAAAATCCTGTTCAAGACCTATGGGCAGTTGCATGAGCACTGGCCTATACCCTAAGCGTTCCTTTAGCTGATCCATTGCCCTTAGTGGATCTGCTCCTATACGATCGCATTTGTTTATAAATACTATCCTGGCGATATTGTATCTGTTCATCTGTCTGTCCACAGTTATGGTCTGAGACTGGACTCCTCCTACAGCACATAGCACCAGGACAGATCCATCTAATACCCTTAGGGCCCTCTCCACCTCAATGGTGAAGTCCACATGTCCAGGGGTATCTATTATATTTATCCTATATCCTTTCCAGTGACAGTATGTGGCAGCAGACGAGATGGTGATCCCCCTTTCTTTTTCCAGTTCCATGGAGTCCATCTTGGCTCCAACCCCGTCCTTACCCTTAACCTCATGGACCTTTCTGATCCTCTTTGTGTAATAGAGAATCCTTTCTGTAAGAGTTGTCTTTCCTGCATCAATATGGGCACTGATACCGATATTTCTCAATCTCTTAATATCTTCCATTCCTTAAACTTTCTTTAAAATATTCAAAGGTTCAAGATTTTACAGCCCTGATCCAGATCCAGGTCTCTATTGCCGGTCTTAAAGCTTTGTAAGATGGTAATGGGTAGCTGAAATAGTGCTATCTGCTATCTTTCTTCTCAAAGAGATGGTGTCAATGGGTGTATATCTTCCAAGTTTTCTAAGCCCCATAAGCTGGGTTCTGAGCTCCTCTCCCTCAGATATGGCTGCAAATATCCTTCTTGCCATAAGCTCTATCTTGGGGAATATATCATCTATGTATGTCCTTGTAACTGCGATATGAATATCTGCCTTATCTTCGCCCTCTTTCTGTATCTTTTTAAGTGTTCTAAGTAGTGCACTTTCCATTGCATATATCTCAATTGCCATATCTGAGATGAGCGAAACGATCTCCTGCTCCTCTGCTAATTTTTCCATATATTTCTGAGCCGCCGCTCCCGCACTTAGAAGTGCTATCTTTTTTGCCCTGGATAGCATCTGCCTTTCCCTTTCAAGCCCGGCAGGCTCTTCCATAGGAACCCTGAAACTCAATAGCTCGTCTGCCACCTCTTTAATCTTCTGAAGCAGGGGAAGCTCTCCCCTGAGAGCGGATTTCATGAGATGATCCACGATCAGCAGCCTGTTTATCTCATTAGTTCCTTCCCATATACGGTTTATTCTGGAATCCCTATATGCACTTTCAACGGGATTGTCCTGAATATATCCATATCCACCCATTATCTGAACGCATTCATCTGCGATATAGTCCAGTGTCTCTGATCCATAGATCTTGTTAATGGAGCACTCAAGTGCATATTGTCTGAGGGCCTGGCCTATCTTTTTCCCTGCATCTTCACTTCTGTAATCAATCCCTTCAAGGGCAAGGTCAAGCTGTCTTGCGGTTCTATAGACCATACTCTCTAAGACATATGTCTTAATAACCATCTCTGCAATCTTATGCTTGATGAGACCAAACTCACATATGGGTCTTCCAAACTGAACCCTTCCCTTTGCATATCTAACACCTTCAGCTATCAACATCTTTGAACCACCCACAGTTCCGGCCCCCAGCTTATATCTACCGATATTGAGGGTATTGAGTGCCACCACATGGCCCCTTCCTATCTCACCAAGCACATTTTCTTTGGGAACCTTTACATTCTGAAATATTACTGCCCTTGTAGAACTTCCATGCACTCCCATCTTCTTCTCTTCTTCATCCACAGATACTCCATCCCAATTTCTCTCTACGATGAATGCGGTGAATTTATCTCCGTCAACCTGTGCATAGGTAAGAAAGATATCTGCAAATCCAGCATTGGAAATAAATTGCTTCTGGCCATTGATGATATAATATTTCCCGTCCTCTGTGGGCATGGCTGTGGTCTCTGCACCCAGTGCATCCGATCCATGCCCAGGCTCAGTAAGTGCATAGGCAGTAATGATCTCTGCATTTGCGATCTTTGGAAGATAACGCTCTTTCTGCTCTGGAGAGCCAAAGAGCACAATGGGAAGGCTTCCAATACCGGTCTGGACTCCAAATGCCACAAAGAATCCTGCCACCCCCCTGCTTATCCTCTCGGTGATCAGGCTTGAGCTTACCTTGTCAAGTTCAGATCCACCGTATATCTCAGGTATATCAGCTCCCACAAAGCCAAGTTCAGCAGCCTTTCTAAGCAGGGATTTAATAAGCTCTGGATTCAGTTGTTGCAACTCATCCCTTCTGGGTTCAAGTTCACCTATTCCAAATTCTTCAGCAGACTTGGCAATCATCTGGTGTTCCTGAGTGAAATCTTCAGGGGTGAATACCTCATCTGGCTGTGCATCTGTTATAAGGAATTCTCCTCCTTTAAAAAGTCTCTCTTCTGCCATATTTAAAACTCCTTATTTAATAATCTTCTATCTCAAATAGTGCGGCTGCCCCCATGCCAAATCCTATACACATGGTGACCAGCCCCCATCTAACCCTTCTTCTGTGCATCTCATATATGAGCTGGGTGGTGAGCTTTGCACCGGTGCAACCCAAGGGGTGACCCAGTGCAATGGCTCCTCCGTTTACATTGGTAATCTCCTCATTCAGACCCAACTCACGGATACAGTATATGGACTGAGCTGCAAATGCCTCATTTAACTCGATAAGGCCTATCTGGTCAAGATCTATCCCAAATAGTTTCAAAAGCTTGGGAACAGCAACCGATGGCCCAACCCCCATATACTCTGGGGGGCATCCTTCAACCACATGGCATCTAAAGGTGGCCATGGGCTTAAGCCCCAGTTCCCTTGCCCTTCTCTTAGACATCAAAAGCACAGCAGCAGCTCCATCGCTCATCTGCGAAGAATTTCCAGCAGTAACCGTTCCATCCTTTTTAAATACCGGTTTTAGATGGGCAATGCTCTCTTTAGTGGTTTCAGGCCTCACTCCCTCGTCTGTATCAAATATGATCTCTTCAAATTCAAAATGGCCATTGGGAAGCATCTTCTGCCTCTTAACCTTTAAAGGAACAATCTCGTCCTTAAATCTGCCTTCCCTTATGGCCTTAGCTGCCCTCTGATGACTTCTGGCACCAAATTCATCCTGCTCTTCCCTTGTTATTCCATATCTCTCTGCCACATTCTCAGCGGTAAGGCCCATACTAGTAAATGCCCCAGGCCTTGTATCCACAAGTGCAGGATGGGGATACATCATGTTTCCTCCCATGGGAATCTGACTCATGCTCTCCACACCACCTGCTATCACCACCTCGGAAAATCCGCACATTATCTTTTCAGCACCAATTGCAATGGCCTGAAGCCCAGAGGAGCAGAAACGATTAACCGTCATCCCAGGGATCCTATCTGGCCACCCTAGAGACATCACCAGCACCCTTCCGATATTTAACCCCTGAGTTGCCTCTGGAAATGTGCAGCCTATTATCACATCATCAATGAGCTCAGGTGATAGATCCCCCGCTCTCCTGAGCAAATCCCTTAGCACGGCACAGCCCATCTCCTCTGGCCTCATATTCTTCAAGGTGCCCCTTGGGGCCTTCCCTACTGCTGTCCTACAAGCTGCTACAATAACTGCTTCTTGCATGTCATCTCTCCTATAATTTTAATTTCTAAGGGGTTTTCCTGTTTTAAGCATGTGTTCAATGCGTGCCTGGGTCTTGGGATCTCCACAGAGGCTTAAAAATGCCTCCCTTTCAAGATCAAGAAGATACTGCTCACTCACCTTGGTATCTGAAAATACCCTTCCACCACAAAGCACATACCCTATCTTTTCTGAAACCGTCACATCGTGCTCAGTGATAAAGCCTGATTTGTGCATTGTCCAGAGTGCCAGCTTTATCATGGCAAAGGTGTTTTCTCCTGCAACCCTTATCTCCTCTTTTGGTCTTGGAGGAGTATATCCTTCCATGAGCATGGATAGCACTGTCTTTTTCCCATCTTCTATAAGATAGTCTCTGTTTACAGTCATCTTATCTGTGGGCCTTAGATACCCAAGCTTTACCGCCTCAGGGCCAGATGTGGATACCTTTGCCATTGCAATTGTCTCAAATGCCCTTGCCACAAAAGGCATAAGCTCAATCTGCTTGGGGTATAGGCCTCCCTTTTGAACCTCAAAGAGGTGTTCTGTGTTTCTTAAATAGAGTTCCTTTGTGCCACCTCCTGCAGGAATCAATCCCACACCTGCCTCAACCAGCCCCATATATGTCTCTCCGCAGTATCTCACCCTGTCAGCAGCAAGGCATATCTCACATCCTCCACCTAAGGTTAGCCCTGCTGGTGCTGCAACTACAGGCTTTTCAAAGTATTTGAGTCTCATAAGGGTATCCTGAAATCTCTTAACTGCCCATTCAAGTTCATCCCATTCCTCTTCCTGTGCCGCAAAGAGGATCATGTAGAGATTGGCACCTGCTGAGAAATGCTCACCATGATTGGCAATTAGGAGCCCATCAAATCTCTCTGCCACTATATCCATGGAGCGGTTTATCATGGTGATCATCTCATCTCCAATGGCATTCATCTTGGTATGGAATTCAAGGCATGCAATACCATCTCCAATATCTACAAGGGATGCGGCCCTGTTCCCTTCAACAAGCCTGTTTTGAGCCTTAAGTGATGGAAGCAGGATTATACCAGGTTTAATCTCTAAGACTCTATAGTCCTTTGTGTTGGGATCATAGAAGAGACGAACCCCCTTATCCCACCTATAAAAGCTTTCAAAACCCGCACTTAGCATCTCCTCAATCCAGGGTGGCACACTGAATCCTTCAGATTTCATCTTTTCAACTGATCTTTTAACCCCTATTGCATCCCACATCTCAAAAGGGCCGAGTCTTCTTGCAAACCCCCATCGGATTGCATTATCAATATTTACTATATCATCTGCGATCTCTCCTAAGCGGTTAGCGCAATAGATAAGGGTCTCAGACATGGTCTTGGAGGTGAATTTCCCTGCGAGATCATCTGCCCAAAAAAGTGTCTTTATCCTCTCTTCCAATTTGTCCAGTCCCTTAGCCCTTTCAAGAGATGGGAAATTTACCTTCTGCCTCTCTCTGTATTCAAGGGTATTGTAGTCCAAAGAAAGGATCACACTCTTTCCATCTTTTCCCTTTATCTTTTTATAAAAACCCTGGCCTGTCTTTTCACCAAGAAGCCCCTTTTTAACCATCTCTTTTAAAAAGGAAGGTGGAATAAACATATCTCTCTTTTCATCATCCTGTGCTCCCTCATACACATTCTCTGCCACATGTAGCAGGGTATCAATGCCGACCAGATCTGCGGTTCTAAAGGTGGCACTCTTTGGATTTCCCACCACCTTTCCTGTCAATTGATCCACTGCCTCAATGCTGAGCCCAAGCTCCATCATATTCTTTAAGATTGCAAACATGCTAAATGTTCCGATCCTGTTTGCAATAAAATTAGGGGTATCCTTTGCATAGACAACCCCTTTACCCAGTATTCTTTCACACACATATTCCAAGGTCTCCATAACCTCTGGTAGAGTATCTGGCCCAGGGACCAATTCAATCAGCTTCATATATCTTGGGGGATTGAAGAAATGTGTTATGGCAAAGTGTCTTCTAAATAGCTCACTCCTTCCTTCACAGAGTGCTTTTGCAGGGATTCCAGAGGTATTAGAGCTTATTATGATCCCCTCTCTTAATATACCCTCTATCTTTTCATATAGACTCCTTTTAATATTTAGGATCTCTGGCACCACCTCTATGATCCAGTCCGTATCTCTAAGCAGATCTAAATCGTCCTCTATATTTCCGATATGGATCAGCTTTGCATTTTCAGGAAGATAAAAGGAGGCAGGCTTAGACTTCAATGCCCGCTCAAGCCCTGTGCGTGCTATTCTATCCCTAAATTCCCTGCTATCTTTTCCAATCCCCTTTTTCTTTTCCTCCTCACTGAGTTCAGATGGCACAATATCCAATAGGATACATTCAATTCCCACATTGGATAGATGCGCTGCAATGGTTGAACCCATCACACCTGCACCCAATACCCCCGCTCTCTTTATCTTAAATGCCATATTTTCCTCCTACCCTATTTTCTCCTTTGATAAACCATCTAAGCTGATCTTGTCAATTTTAAGAGCTAATGGTTAAAAATAGAAATGTTAATAAGATACCTTAAGATCAGGGCCATGCAGGAAGGAATCCCTTATCAGACCCTGGTTTCAAATATTATACATAAGTATCTATCAGGTAGATTAGTTGAAAAATAGCTCAATAGGTATCTGATCAGAGCTTTGAAAAATTCAAAGCTCTCTAACATATACAACACCACTTCCAGCTAAGGTTTCTTCAACTGGTTTGTTCATGTATTTAAGCAAAACATCCTCAGGTGGAAAATTGTTGATAAATAATCATATAAGCACTGGCTCTACATAGACCTTTACCCCATCTAAAACCCTCTCTGCCTTAAGCTGCATTACTTCATCCTCTTCCACTCCGGTTAAAAACACAACAAGCACTATGGAGTGAAGACTCAGTTTCTTTGCATACTCAGATGCCTGCACAATGGATTGCTCAAGGGTGTGCATATCCCTAAAGCTCTTTACCTCTATTACCCCTTCTTTTTTGTTACACCTTAAGTGTATATCCACCCTTCCATTTCCTGTGGGAAACTCAGGACTAACTGAGCATCTCCTACCCAAAGCATTCATCAACCAGTGATACAGATGAAAATGCCCTCCTGATTCATATATGCGTAGATCAGACCTCCTTGGAAGCTC
>CBFDUE010000037.1:0-22009 GCA_965613025.1 uncultured bacterium | reverse complement strand
TTTCAAGCAGAAGACGGCATACGAGATCATGCCTAGTCTCGTGGGCTCGGAGATGTGTATAAGAGACAGATTCATATGAACATGGAAGAATTGGATATTTCCTTTCAAATTCTACTCCTTTATTATCTTTGTAAGTATATCGTAAGATTGTTTTTTTATTAGTAAAGTTGCCTCCATACTCAAGACCAAGATCATGGTAAATCTTTTTTATTAACTTGTTAAGAGTAATATCATTTGGCGAGATCTCTGCCCCAAGAGTCCCTAGAATAACCACCTTTCTCCCTGCTTTAATCTGGCTATCAAGCCATCTAAGATATTCCTTTGGATCTTTTACATTGTTAGAGGTAAAAACACTAATAATTCCTCTATATGAAAGCATTGTTTTATTATCGGGAAGCGGCCTAATATTTACATCCTTATAATCTGGTAATATCCCATAATAATTCAAAATAGTCTGACAAATCTCATAGCCAATATTTCCTTCTTCACTCTGACACTCTTTTGAATTGAATAAGATCAAGACCTTTCTTTTGACTATTGTTTTTGCATTGGAATTAGAGATGAGGAATAGTGTAAGCAACAAAATAGATATCAAACTCTTAGTTATTAATGGTATAAAAGTATATCTCATTGAGGAGATATGAACTGACATAAGGTATAAATCCTCTCTTTCTTGAAAAGGCTATAGCTTCCCGAGCCATATCTGGTCTATCAGGGGGAGCATAATCAAGTGTTAAAACAATAAGATTAGGGTTAACCTTGAGGCCCATTTCTATCTGCTGTAAGAGCAATTCTTGAGTCTCTTTTTTTACCCTAATATATCCCTTCTTTGGTCCTCCATAATAACTATAAAGATCTTCTACAACTAAAAAATCAATATCCCTTCCAATCTCAGGTAAAAGAGAAAGCCCTCTATTTACTGCAATAAATTTATCAGGATATTTTTCTCTTATTTTATGGATTATCTGCTTTAATGAAGTTTTTATACCATTTGGGTCTTTAACTTTATGGTCATTAATAAGAGAGATACTAGAGTCAAAGGTATCAAGGAAAAAACCATCGAAACCTTCTTTGACTACATAAGGAATTGCGTTCTCAAAAAGAAGATGCTGCCATTCAAGATTTCTTACATCTACAACCCACGAATTCCATAATTTATTTTTCCTAATAAGATAAGACTTCCCTTTTACATAGGGCCAAAGATATCCATTGATTGCAACCTCACCAACACTTATATATCCAAGAATAATAGGCTTCGATTTCCCCATATGGCAAATTAAGGGATGATTATGACCGTCAAGAACAACCAAATCAAAGCGTAAGTATACCTCTGGACCAAATTCTTTTCCATAATAACAGAGCCATGTCTTTATCTCTGGCTTTTCTGCATAGACAAGATTTCCTAAAAATAGTGTTAAAATAAGAGGAATTACAATAAAAATAATCCACAGTCGCATCTTTATCTTCCTTTTATCATGTTTAAAACCATGCGATGACATACCTTCTGGGCTAATCTATTTAGCGAATCTTCACAGAACCAAAAACATCCTCCAATTTCTGATCTACTAGCTGCCCACAGTATTCTACCCGTCTTTACATCCAATAATCTGATATTGATACCTACAACTGGAGATTCATCTAATCCCCTTTTGTATCTATATTCTGAAACTGAACCATATATGACTGTATCCACGCCTAGCATCTTGCCCACCTTTTGGGCGTCAACCTTTTCAAGAACATAGTCCAAATCATCTTCGTTGCCTTTAAGCTTTTGGAGCATCTCTGTTCTTTCAAGAAGCTGGAAATTTGTAAGGGCATAAAGTTCCGTTGCCAATAGATCTCCTACAATCCTCCCTGCATTAGGATATGAAGTTAGATTTACAAGGGGAAGTAAAGCAACTCGCCTTGCCTTAGCTTGTATTTCAGTACCTCTAGTATAGGCTTGATGATAAGAACACCCAAATAATCCAAAAAGTGTTAGCAATAGAATTGATATAATTAATTTCTTCATACGGGCCCCCTTTTCAACTAGTCATAACCTATTTTATCGAGAGCTTTGCATAACCCCTATTTACACTGGGGGCTAAGCCCCCAGATCCCTAAATATTAACTTAAAATAATCTTTAATTACAGAACTTTTAAGAGAGCTTTGAATTTTTCAAAGCTCTCAATTTTATAATTAGTATATTATCTTTTTTGGGAATATGGCAAGGATTTTTTAGCATATACAGCGTTATCATCTGATGTTACATTTTTGGCAAATTCATCAGGCCAAAAGTGTCTACCAAATCCCATTTGAATTTCACTATTTTTTTAACAGGTAAGGGTGAGCATGGAATGGGGGAGGATAAGTATATCGAGGGATCTTTTATTTAATAGGTGAGAGGCCATCTGTAATGCCTTACTAATATCTGAGGCGTATAACATATGAAGGGCTTTTATTATTTCAGGGTCCATATCGCTTATTAAGATAATTTTGGTCTTTTCAAGCACCTTTGCCATAATAAAGGCCCTCTGTGCTCCAGGGGGATACTTTTCACTTTTTAGTCTCTGAATAAGCCTTGACATATCCTTTTCAGATTTAAGGATCTTAAAAAAATTCTGTTCCCCTACTCCTTTGCCAACTCCTTCTGGACACTGGGCAGGCAGTATTATTATCCCATCCTCTTTCAATGGGCATCTGGGTGCAAAAAAGATATAGCTTGCCGCACGAGATGCCTGATAGAGATTTATATCCTTAGGATATCCCACACCTGCAATTACCACATCATATTGTCCACTCAATGGGGTTTCATATATTGCTTTTGCAAATTGAACCAGTTCAAGATAGCAACTCTGCCAATGTCCTGCCATTATCTTAACAGGCCTTCCCTCTGCATCATTTACTGAATTCAGGATGAAATTAAGCCCAGCCCTACGCGCCCCTTCTGTAATAGCATGGTGAAAGGGATTTCCATTGATACTTCCAAGACGGGTATTAGGGTGGTCCAGTAAGGCAGGAGAATGGGTATGTCGGATGGTCTCTGCTCCTCCCACCCCTATTGTAATGCTCTTTCTTCCCCCTGAATATCCTGCATATTGATGAGGTTCTACAATACCTGTTGAGATTAAAAGATCTGCATCAACTGCTGTCTTATTTATAAAGATGGGAATATTTTGATCTGTATATCCAAGCCACTTTAACTTGCCCTGATCCAAAGGGTAATGGTCAAGGCATCTAAATCTATCTGCTATATCTCTTCCCAGCTTTAGCCTCTTTTCCTCAAGGGTAAGGCTTCTGTGCATTCCTGTCCCACAGAGAAGCACAATGTCCTTTTCCTTTATGCCTGCCTTTAATAGCTCCTCAATTAATGCCTTAATAAAGACGTGATCTGGGCAGGAACGGGTAAGATCTGTAAATACTATACAGACAGTCTCTGCCTTTGAGGCAAGATCCTTTAGGGATTCAGAAAAGATGGGCTCTTTTAAGGCAAGATAGGTAGAATTTTCCAGATCTTGGATGGCTTCAACTCTTTTGGACTCTATGACTTTGACATTCATCCTGAGGGGAATTTCAAACTCAAGCTCTCCCTTTCCATATGGAATCCTATATCTCATAATTACAGATTCATCTTACCAGGATTTAAGATATTTTTAGGATCAAATATACGCTTAAGAGCTCTCATCATCTCCATACTTATGGGGTCGTGTTCATAGGACATATAGGAGGCCTTTTCCAATCCGATTCCATGTTCACCAGTAAGTGTCCCCCCTGCCTTACATGTGACCTTGAATATCTCATCCACTGCCTTTCTTACCTTCTTTAACTGCGCTTTATCCTTAGAGTGAAATATGATCTTGGGGTGAAGATTCCCATCCCCTGCATGCCCAAATATGAGAAATGGAAGTTCAAATTTTTTGATTATCTCAGATACCTTGGTTATCATCTCTGGCATCAAAGATATGGGTATTGCCACATCCTCTGATACATGGTCAGGGCCAAGTTCAATTCCAATGCTTCCTATCATCTTTCTGGTATTCCAAAGCCTCTCCCTATCTTCTCCACGCTCTGCCTTTTCAATTTTAACTGCCCTGTTTTTAAGAACAATATTATAGACCTTAGACATCTGAGCCTCTGCCTCTTTATGAGTAAATCCGTCCGTTTCAATCAATAGCATGGCCTCTGAAGGTGGAAGCTCTATCCTCTTACTCTGCCTCATAAGCGCTATACTATTTTCGTCAAGAATCTCCAGAGCACTGGGAATGATACCTGCGTGAATTATGTCACTAACTGCCTGAGCCGCATCCTTTAAGGTAGGGAAAAAGCATAATAGGGTTTCAAATTCCTTGGGTAGAGGTGATATCTTAACTGTTATCTCTGTAATAATTCCCAAGGTGCCTTCAGAGCCAATAAAGAGGGAGGTAAGATCATATCCAGACACACTCTTCATACATCTGGTGCCGGTCTTCATGATCCTTCCATCTGGAAGCACCACCTCAAGACCCAATACATAGTGTTTGGTAACTCCATATTTTGCTCCCCTAAGGCCCCCGGCATTGGTTGCCACATTCCCTCCAATGGTGCAGACCCTGCTGCTTGCAGGATCAGGGGGATAAAAATAGCCATATCTCCTTAAGATTCTGTCTAGATCTTCATAGACAACCCCTGGTTGAACCACAGCTACCCTGTCTTCAATACTTATCTCTACTATCTTATTCATTCTGCATGTATCCACTACCACACCACCCTCAACAGGGACTGCTCCTCCAGCAAGTCCAGTGCCTGCCCCTCTGGGAATAACAGAGAATTCATAAATATTTGCAAGGCTTAGAAGACGAGAGATCTGAAGTTTGTCCTCAGGCCAAACAATGCAGTCGGGTCTGTGATGGTGATCAGATGCATCGTAGGAGTGAGAGATTAGATCAATGAGAGAGTCTGAAAATAGCTCTTTTCCAAATATCTTCTTTATCTCTTCTTTTATTTCACTCTTCATCCCCTTTTCCTTTAAGATAGAACCTCCATTTACAAAACATATCATCAGGGTGGGGATCTGGAGGTGCAAAAATGCATTCCACCTCAATACGTTCATCTATAACCTTTGCAAAACCCTCAAACTCTGCCTTATGCATATACTTGCAAACAAACTCATCCAATCCCCTTCTAAGCCTTGCCTCCTGAGTAGGGCACGAAGGGACTTTTATAATAAGTTCATCCCCTACCCTTTCCATCTTATAGCCTACAATTATTGTCCATGGGAAATATCTAAGGGCCTTAATAAATCCTTCAATCCCCTTTTCCTGAATATCAAACCTCTTCACTATATCCTTTGCAGCCATCTGGGATACCCTACCCCATACCTTTTCATTTATCTCCTCTGCAATCTCCTGACCATATCTTTCTCCCACATATATAAACCAGAATGCATCCACTACCCTATAATGCCATAGTAAAAACTCGATATATTGCATTAGCTCTTCTTTTTTCATATCCTCAAACACTTTAAAATCCATAACAGTTAATCCTCCCTATCCCCTCTTATCAATGGGGATATACTTTCTAAGCTTTTGTCCCTGATAGATCTGTCTCGGTCTAAATAGCTTACTCCTGGGGTCATCCCTGCCTTCAAGCCACTGACTTATCCATCCAGGAAGACGGCCTATAGCAAACATTACCGTGTACATATTGAGAGGGATCCCTAAGGCACGAAGCAGAATGCCACTATAAAAGTCCACATTTGGGTAGAGATTGTGATCGATAAAGTAGGGATCTTTAAGAGCCACCTCTTCCAATTTTTGGGCTATATCTAAAAGGGGATCCTTCCTTTTAAGCTTTTTGAGAATCTTATCGCATACCTTCTTTATTATCTTTGCTCTGGGATCATAGGTCTTATATACCCTGTGTCCAAAGCCCATAAGTCTAAAAGGGTCATTTTTATCCTTTGCACGCTCAATAAAAGGCATTACATCTCCACCATTTTCATATATCTGAGTAAGCATCTCTACCACCTTCTGATTTGCTCCACCATGCAGGGGCCCCCACAGTGCACATATCCCTGCAGATATGGCAGCATATAGATTCACTTTCGCACTTCCAACCAGCCTTACAGAAGCTGTTGAGCAGTTCTGTTCATGATCTGCATGTAAGATCCAAAATACATTTAATGCCTTTACAAAATCCTCATCCACTTCATAGGGACGAACGGGGGTGTGGAACATCATATACAGAAAATTTGCGGGATAGGTGTAATCATGTCTTGGATATACCACCATATGCCCCCTGGATATCTTATATGACATGGCAGCCATGGTGCGGACTTTGGAAAGCAGTCTGGTTACAGTCACATTCAGCTCTTCTTCCTCTGATCTTTCAGGTATCTCAGGATAAAATGCCCTGAGTGCATTTACCATGGAAGAGAGTATCCCCATGGGATGGGCCCTTCGTGGGAAATTTTCAAAGAAGTGTCTCATATCTTCATGCACCAATGAGTGATCATTTAGAAGTACGGAAAAGCGATTTAACTGGGTTCTGGTTGGAAGCTCACCATTAATTAAGAGATAGGCGGTTTCAACAAATGTGGAATGTTCTGCAAGATCCTCTATTGAATAGCCCCTGTATCTCAGGATACCCCTTTCTCCATCCATAAATGTAATGGAGCTTATACAGGTTCCGGTATTGGCAAGCCCATAATCTAAGGTAATAAGACCCGTCTGCTTTCTTAAATCTGAAATATCTATAGCCCTTTCCCCTTCACTCCCTTTTATTATGGGAAATTCATATCTCTTTCCGTCAACAATTAATATGGCCTTATCATCCATTTCACTGCCCCCCTGAGCTCTAAGGATATTAAGTGGCAACTTAGGGTTTCTTATCTATTTTGTCAAGATGATGTATAGCTCCACCACACTTTATATCCCTAAGTGAAATAATCTTCCCATATTAAAGACTATGAGCGATACCACAGAGGCTATTGTTAGGCTATAAAATATAGAAAATGCCACCCATTTCCACCCACTTTCCATCTTCATCACAATGAGTGTTGCTAAGCATGGCACATAGAGCATCACAAATATCAAAAGGGTAAAAGAGAGGAGAGGATTCCAAAAAGGGTCATTTCTAATGCTCTGAGGCAAAGAGTTAGAGTTTTCTTCATCTCCTAAGGAAAAGGCAATGGCAAGGGTGGAGACAATTACCTCCTTTGCTGTCACTCCTCCTATAAGTGCTATATTGACCCTGTAGTCAAATCCCATATAACGGGTAAATCTCTCAAAAAAACTGCCAATCCTTCCTGCGATAGTATATCTTATTCGGTTTTGTGCCTCACTTTCAAATGAGCTGTTGAGTTTTTCAATGCATCTGTAAAGTGCTGCTTCAATTTCAGGATCTTTTATGCCTATGTTTTCAGGCCTTTCCTTTAAAGGGCCTCCCTTAGCATATCTTAAGAGATATTCTCTGAGTCTTACTTTGATATCTGGGGCGATGTCTATCTTCCTGAGTGAATCTTTTACTATCTCCAATCTTTTTGTTTCATAGCTTTTGATAACCCCTTCGGGAAGTTTTGGATAGCTTAACAATGCCCACATTACAATAGATATTGCCAATATTATTGTTCCTGCCTTCTTTATATATTGCCATGTCCTTTCCCAGGTATGGATAAGCAGCCCCTTTAGGGTAGGTGCCCTGTAGGGAGGAAGTTCCATCACAAAGGGAGTGCTTGGGCCTCTGAGTACCGTTACCCTTATAATCTTTGCAGATATAAGTGAGAATCCCCAAGAGATCATGGTTATAATAAACATCATCTTTGCCCTCTGGTTTTCAAAAAATGCCGAAATAAATAGAGCATAGATAGGCAGTTTTGCACCACAGTTCATAAATGGAACTACTAAGATGGTAGTAATCCTCTCCTTGGTGTCTTTAAGGGTTCTGGTGGCAAGCACTCCTGGCACCGCACATCCTCCAGAGATTCCCCCGCCTATGATAAGCGCAAGCATGGAATTTCCATGAAGCCCAAACCACCTAAGCACCCTATCCATCATATATGCCATCCTGGCCATATAGCCGGTATCTTCCAGAACTGCTATGGAAAAGAACATAAATACTATGATAGGGACAAATCCTAAAACCCCCCCTACCCCATCAATTATACCTGAGATAATAAGAGATCGTAGATCCCCTTCAGGCAATATCCTATTTACGATGTCTCCAAGCACTGAAAAGGTCTTATCCAAAAGCTCTAAAGGTGCCTGGCTTGCCCAAAAGGTAAAGTCATACATAAGATATATTACAAAGAGCATGAAAAGAGGGCCTATGAATCTATGGGTTAAGACTTTATCCAGCTTATCAGAGAGATTAAGTCTGAATTCGCTCTTTCTCTTTACCGCTCCCTGTATTATCCCGGCTATATATCCGTATCTATAATCCGCTATGATACTTTCAGGATCTTCTTCCAAGGTGATCCTTATATGATGAGCCACCCGTTCAACTATCTCTCTTATCTTCCTTCCCCGATCTCCAAGTTTATCCACTATTTCAAGTATCTTTTTATCCCTTTCCACACATTTAAGCGCAAACCACTCAATGGGATATCTATCCCTTATCTCTGGCTCTTCTTTTAATAATTGTGAGATCTTTTCTATTGCCTCATCCAGATCCCTACCATAAGAGATAAGCCGTGAAGATGGTTTTGGGCTCTCTCTGCTCATATCCAATATGAGATCCATCAACTCATCAATCCCCCTCTTATTCCTTGCCACCATTCCCACAACCGGAACACCCAAAAGCTCCGAAAGCCTGTGAGTATCTATTCTTATATCCATTGCCTCTGCCATATCCATCATGTTTAGAGCAAGGATCAGGGGGGAGCCAAGTTCAAGGAGCTGAACAGTAAGATAAAGGTTTCTTTCCAGATTTGATGCATCCACTATATCCACTACCAGGTCTGGACTTTCATTTATGAGAAATTCCCTTGCAATGACCTCCTCTATGGAATAGGCACTGAGAGAGTAGATGCCTGGAAGATCCACCACATGTATCTCCCTTTCCCTGTGTTGAAACCAGCCGGTCTTCTTTTCCACCGTGATTCCAGGATAGTTTGCCACGTGCTGTCTTGAACCGGTGAGTGCATTAAAAAGGGTGGATTTTCCTGAATTGGGATTGCCTGCAAGTGCAATTGTGATTGTCTTTTCCCTGCTTTTCATATATCCTCCTCATCCACCTCAACCAGTATATGATCCGCCTCATTGTTCCTGAGGGTAAGAGTAAAGTCCTTTACCTTTAATGCCACTGGGTCTTTTAAAGGAGCCTTTCCCTGAATTACAATTGGAGTTCCTGGAACAAGCCCCATCTCCCTAATCCTCATCCCCAACTCCCCTTCTGCATTAATCTTCTTGATTACCCCTCTTTGATAAACACTCATCTTCCTCATGCTTATAATCTTTTTCATAGTAAAGCTCCTCTCTGCTTATTGCAATTGATTCCCAATTTAAATAATACCCTTCCTTCTGTCAAAAGATTGTCTTCTATAAATTAAATAGATCTTTTCTACAAGCTAATCCTTGTAAAATAGCTCTTTAATATATAAAATAATTTTTTAAAATTTAAAATTTAAGATGCACAGGAGATAGGTGATATGCCAAGGCGAAAGGGAGGAAAGACAATAGAGGAGATAAACAAAAGGATCAAGCAGGGAAAGGCAGTAGTATTAACTGCTGATGAGATGGTTGAGCTGGTTAAGAAAAAGGGGGCCAAAAAGGCCTCAATGGAAGTGGATGTAGTCACCACAGGAACCTTTGCCCCCATGTGTTCATCTGGTGCCTTTATCAATTTTGGTCAAACCAGGCCCACTATTAAGGCATCCAAGGTATGGCTTAACAATGTGCCTGCCTATGCAGGGCTTGCAGCGGTAGATATCTATATCGGTGCAACAGAGCCCTGTGAAGATGATCCCTTAAATAAGGTTCATCCAGGTCAGTTTAAGTATGGTGGTGGGCATGTTATTCAAGACCTTGTAGCGGGGAAGAAGGTCCATTTAAAGGCAATTGCATATGGCACAGACTGCTATCCCAGAAAGAGCTATGAGGCAGAGATTACCCTCTCTGATCTTCCTTATGCAGTTTTGCTCAATCCCAGAAATTCTTATCAGAACTATAATTGTGCCATAAATCTATCTGATAAGACCATCTATACCTACATGGGGGTTTTAAAACCAAAGGCAGCAAATGCAAACTATTCAACCAGTGGGCAATTAAGTCCCCTATTCAAAGATCCATATTACCGAACCATAGGTATTGGAACACGGATATTTTTGGGTGGTGCAAAGGGGTATGTGATCGGCCCAGGCACCCAGCATAATCCTGAAGTGGAAAGATCAGAAAATGGGATACCATTGAGGCCTTCAGGGACATTGATGGTAATGGGAAATCTTAAGGAGATGCATCCCAGATGGATAGTTGGTGTAAGCATCTTAGGATATGGGTGCTCTCTGGCAGTGGGAGTGGGAATTCCCATACCCATACTTGATGAGGAGATGGCCCGATTTGCAGGAATCTCAGATGAAGAGATATTCACCCACATTGTTGATTATGGAAAGGACTATCCAAATGGAAGAGCTGTAAGTCTTGGAAAGGTAAGCTATGCAGAGCTTAAAAGTGGAACCATAAGATTCAGGGGAAAAGAGGTTCATACTGTGCCATTGTCCTCTTACAAACGGGCACTTGAAATAGCCCGTATTCTTAAAGAATGGATTGAAAAGGGTGAATTTCTGCTCTCAGTCCCACAGGCACCGCTTCCAGGAGCCAGATCCTTTGTGGGGAGCTAAGCAATATCCCTTATGGAGACAGAAGACTTTGTAAATGGAAATTCCTGTATCCACCAGCTTGACCCCAGGGCAAGAGTTATAATCGCCATATGCCTTTCTGTGCTCATCTCTATCATGAATAGAGTGTATTCCATAATGCCTTCCTTTGCCATATCAATTGTATTCCTTGTGTTTGCAAGGCTCCCATTTAAAAAATTGCTGAAGAGGCTGATTCTGGCAAATGGATTTATAGCTATCCTATGGTTAGTGCTTCCCTTTTCCGTAGAGGGGGTATCAATATTAAGGGTTGGCCCATTGAATATGACAGCTGAAGGAGTAAGATATTCTGCTCTTTTGACATTAAAATCCAATGCCATATTGATCTTGCTTATAACATTCATATCCACAATGGATGTATTCACCTTGGCAAAGGCAATGCAGAGTCTTCATTTTCCATCTAAGATAATTCAACTAATCATTTTCACATACAGATATCTCCATGTGCTTCACCGAGAATATGAAAAGATGATCAAGACATTAAAGGTGAAGTGTTTTGAACCCAAAACCAATTTGAATACTTATAGGACATTTGCATACATGGTTGCAATGCTCATATTAAAGAGCTATGACAGATCCATCAGAGTTGAAAATGCAATGAGATGCAGAGGATATAATGGAAGATTCTATAATCTTACAGAATTTTCCTTTAAAAGAGAAGATCTTAAAAAGATATGCATTATCTCATTTCTATTCTTTTTTATGGTGATACTCAAATGGAAGGAGATAACATACTAATCAGGCTTGAAGATATAACATTTTCATATACAAAAGGCAGAAAGGTCTTAGACGGGATAGATTTTCAATTAAGGAAAAAGGAAAAGGTGGGGCTCATTGGCCCCAATGGAAGTGGTAAGACCACCCTGTTTCATATTATTATGGGACTCATCGTGCCTGATTCAGGTAGAATTGAGATATTTGGAAAAGAGATGAGGGATGAAAAGGATTTTAAGGAGATAAGGAGAAGGATAGGACTGCTTTTTCAAGACCCAGATGATCAGTTATTCAGCCCTACAGTACTTGAAGATGTGGCATTTGGACCCCTTAATCTCGGCAAATCTCCTTCTGAGGCAAAAGAGATAGCACTTAAGACACTCAGCTTTCTCGAATTAAAGGATCTTCAAGACAGACCCCCACACAGGCTTTCAGGGGGGGAAAAGAGATTAGTTTCTCTTGCTACTGTCCTTGCAATGGAGCCTGAGGTCCTACTCTTAGATGAACCTACCAATGGCCTGGATCTGGAAACCCAGTATAGGATTAAAGATATACTAAGGGAGCTTGATATATCCTTCATCTTTATATCCCATGATATGGACTTTATCTCACAGACAACCCAAAAGGTGTATGCAATGGTAGATGGAAAGATGATCCTGGATGAGGGGGACATCCCCCATCCCCATTATCATGCTCATGGCTATGGAAGACTTCCCCATACCCATACAGAACACACCTATAGACCGATATTTAAGGGAGTCAGAAGGGATGGAAAAGATAAAGATAGCTGATTTTGAAATAGTCCCTGAGGAGGTATTCTTTGTAATTGCAGGGCCATGCGTGATTGAAAGTGAAGGTCTTGCACTGGAGATTGCATCCGTTCTTAAGAAATTGAGCGAAGAAAAAGACATACCCATTATCTTCAAATCCTCTTATGATAAGGCAAACAGGACATCCATTGAATCTTTTAGAGGACCAGGTATTGAAGAGGGATTAAAAATATTAAAAAAGGTAAAAGAGCAGATAGGGCTTCCAGTGCTCTCTGATATCCATAAAGAGGATGAGGTGGAGCTTGTAAAGGAGGTATTAGATGTAATCCAGATCCCTGCATTTCTGTGCAGGCAGACAGACCTGATCCTAAAGGCCGCATCTACCATGCTACCACTAAATATTAAAAAGGGGCAGTTTATCTCTCCATATGATATGGAGCAGGTAACCTTGAAGGCAATAAGTGTGGGAAACAGGAAATTGATCCTTACAGAGAGGGGAAGCTGTTTTGGGTATAATAATCTGGTGGTAGATATGAGATCCATTCCCATAATGAAAAGGATGGGATTCCCTGTGGTATTTGATGCCACACATAGTGTTCAGCTTCCTGGTGGACGGGGCACATCTTCAGGGGGGCAGAGGGAGTTTGTGGCTCCCTTGGCAAAGGCAGCTATTTCAGCCGGTGCAGATGGAGTATTTTTAGAGGTGCATCCCGATCCAGATAGTGCCCTCTGTGATGGCCCCAATTCCCTACCCCTTTCAGAGCTACCTTTACTGCTGGATACACTCAAGGATATTCACAAATTAATCAACAGATAGTCTTGAGACCTTTGCATAACCCCTTTTTACACTGGGGGTTATACCTCCCTCCCTGCCGGGGCGGAGTCCCCTCTAGGACGGAGTCGGGTCGGATGACCCTCCAAGTCGGAGACCAGACCCCTGTCATTGCGAGCGAAGCAATCTCATCCCCCTTCTACCCCCGAACCACGAACCACGAACCAAGAATCATTCTCGGATTGCTTCGCAATGGCAGATTCCATTTACAGCTTTTTTCTGAGAGCTTTGAAAGATTCAAAGCTCTCTTTTTTGTAACTGAGCAAAGTCAGTTAAAGCCTATCCCATAGGTCCCAGAAGGTAGGGAATGATTTATTTACACAAGAGGGATTTTTGAGGATTATTCCCTGCACCTTTAATCCTACAATAGCAAGACTCATGGCAATACGATGATCATTGTGGGGATCAACAACTGTTCCAGTTAAAACATTTCCTCCATGTATTATAAGACCGTCTTCAAGTGCTTCTACGTGTGCTCCTAATCTGGTAAGCTCATCCTCTATCGCCTTAAGACGATCGCTCTCTTTATACCTGAGATGACGGATATTTCTTATAAAGGTCCTTCCTTCGGCAAAGAGGGCAATGGCAGAAAGTGTGGGAACCATATCTGGCATTGCACTCATTTCCACATCAATACCCTTTAACACTCCTCCACGCACAGTTACACTATTATCCCCCTTTATGACAGTGCATCCCATATCCTGAAGAATATCAAGAAAGGATATATCCCCCTGTGAAGTAATGTGTGGATATATATGTCTGGTTGTTATGCTTCCGCCTGTGACCGCAGCTGCTGCCCAAAAATAGGATGCATTTGATATATCTCCCTCCACCATAAGATGAGATGCTCTATATCTTTTCCCAGCAGGTATCCAGAATTGATTATACCCATCTCTGTCAACCGAAATCCCAAACCTATTCATCATGTCAATGGTAAGATCTATGTAAGATCTTGAAACCAGCTTACCCCTTATGTTGATCTTCACATCCTTTTCTGCATAGGGGGAGCTGAGGAGGATAGATGAGATGAATTGGGAGCTCTGATCACCTGATATCTCCACACTCCCCCCATCTATATGGCCTCTTCCATTGATAAGTACGGGGGGAAAGCCCTCCTTTTCTAAATATCTTATTGATATCCCCAGTCTCATCATTGAGGTGACAAGCTCACCAATGGGCCTCTGTTTCATCCTTGAATGGCCTGTAAAGAGAAATCTACCCCTTGCAAGCCCTGCTATTGGAAGCAGAAGACGATAAGATGTGCCTGAATTTCCAACAAAGATCTTTCTGATCTCTGAAATATGTGGAAATCTTCCTCCTGTTCCAGAGACATAGATCTCGTTTTTGATATGGGATAGATTAATCCTGACACCAAGCTGCCTCAGTGCATTTAGTGTATAAAGGGTGTCTTCACAAAGAAGAGGATTTTGGATTGTGCTATTTCCTATTGCCAAGGCCGAAATAATCATAGCCCTGTGTGTAATGCTTTTAGAGCCTGGAATTTCTACAGTTGAAGAAATCTTTTCCTTTCTTAGAAGCCTCTTCATAAATCATTCTCTAAGACAGATCTGACCGCCTTTTCCATCGTATCTAAGGGTGGCTCCAGACCGGTCCACAGTCTGAACTGCTCAGCTCCTTGATATATAAACATCTTAAGCCCATTTATTGTAATACAACCACGATCCTTTGCTATCTTCAATAACAGAGTATCCAATGGATTATATACTATGTCCATCACTACCATCCCAGGCCTCAGGACAGACATTGATACAGGACATCTATCTGTGTGAGGATACATGCCCACAGGTGTGGCATTTATCAAAATGTCGACATTCAATGAGCCGATATCTTCCATGGGGATTCCTGTTCCTCCCAGAGATTCTGCCAGCTTTTTTGCATGCCTATAGTTTCTGCTGGCTATAAAGAGATCCGCCCCTTCCTTTTTAAGTATGTAACCAATGGAGCGTGCTGCACCTCCTGCTCCTACTATAAGAGCTCCCTTTCCGATGGGGCTGATTCTCTCCTTGATTGCCTTTAATGCGCCAATAGCATCGGTATTATATCCTATCAACTCTCCTTCCTTGTTAATAATGGTATTTACAGCACCTATATTCTCAGCAAGACTATCAATGCGATCTAAAAAGGGGAGCACATCTGATTTATATGGAATGGTTACACTTACCCCTTTTATACCAAGGGCCTTTATGCCTTTTATAGCGTTTTCTATCTCTTGTGTCTCAAAGAAAAGATATATGGCATTTAATCCTCTGAGCCTGAAGGCGGTATTGTGCATCAAGGGACTCAGTGAATGTCCCAATGGATAACCTATTATACCGAATATACTTGTTTTAAGGTCTATCTTCATGATGCAATTACCTCAAGCAGCCTCTTCATCTTCTTTGCGGGAATCTGCCCTTCTGCTGTCTCTTCCCCTTCTTCAAGAGATGCAAAAGTAAGGTATCCACCCACCAATACAGTAGCAATACGACTGATCCTTCCAGCCCATCCTGTGCAAAAAGAGATGATCTCCTTTCCAAGCCTCCTTGCAAGAGGAATAAGGGAAAGTGCTTTGATATTGTCTTCAGGCTGTTCAGCCCTTATAACGATCTTAAGGATATCTGCCCCTGTTTCAGCCATTTTAAATAGAAGATCTTTAAGCTCATCTATGTCAGGATTCCTGTTTAGTATATGACAGGAGATTATGATCCTTTCAGGATCTATCCTTTTAAATATTCTTTCCCTGTATTTCAGGGGCATCCTGTATTCCACATCCACAAAATCCGCTCCAGAATCAATCGCTTCTAACAGATAGAAGAGACTTCTCTCATAATCTGACTCCCCCTTTCCCCCTTCCATGATGGAGCGATAGGTAGCGATAACCGGAAGTGGTGTAATAGTGCGCATCTCATCAACGGAAAAGGGATCTCCCATAAGATCAAGCCTAAATTCCAGCATATCAGCCACACTGTTTGCCTTTAATATCTTTTCTATTACCTCGTCTCTTTTATTTGCTGCAATTGGAACACATATCATGCCCAATATTACTCCTCAATCTGTTTAGGAACTTGAACATCTCTTCATAGTCCTTGTCTTTGATTATATGTTTTAGATAGCTAAGTTGTGCCTCTATCCGCTCAATCTGTTTGATTGTATAAGGATTAAACATAATTTCAGCCAGAAGATGATCATCCTCTGAAAGCAGTCTCTCTGCAATATCAAGATGCCTCTTAAATGTGGTGCCAGGGGCATCCTGTTTTTTCATACATGCAGCAAAGACCATGGATGAGGCAAAAGGAATGGAAAGAGAGTAGGCTATGGTCTCGTCATGTTCTTCGAAACTGTATTCATGAATATGGAGTCCAAGACGACCATAAAATCTTTTGAAAAATACCTTTCCTTCCTCATCCGATTCCCGGATAATTATTACATTTTCATCATAGAGGTTGTCAGGATCGGTAAAGGTAGGCCCAAACATGGGATGAGTAGAGGCAAACCTCCGTCTGCTCTTTTTATAATATTCGGGGAGCATTCCCTTAACTGAGGCAATATCTGAGATAATACATTCATTTCCCACATAAGGAAGCAACTTGTCAAATGCCTCCAGTATGTTTGAAAGACTAACCGCATTTATTACTATATGGGGATCAAACTCTTTCACATCTTCCACACGCTCTAACCTTTTCACTCCTGAAAGAGAATTCATCTTCTCTTTAACAATATCATAGACGGCAACTTCATATTCAGCACACAGTTTTTGGGCAAACCATCTGCCCATATTCCCAGTCCCCATTATAAATATTCTCATAATACCACCCTCCTCTCTTTATAACAGCCGAGGAGTTTAAATCCTTTTGTTATTCTCTTTACAAGATCCAATGCCTTTAAAACCTCAGCGTCCCTGTATGAACCTATAAAATCCAAAAAGAATGCATAATTATTATGTCCTTTTGGAATGGAGTCTATCCTTGTAAGATTGATCCCAGCATCAGCGAAGATCTCCAACACCTGAAGCAGGGTCCCAGGCCTATGTTCAGTAAAGAATATCACAGAGCACATATTCCCATCGTCTCTATCAGATTCCTTGGCTAACACAAAGAAACGTGTCATATTGTCTTCATGGTCAGCTATGTTTTCCTTTATAACTTCAAGGCCATATATATTGGCACACAGCCTGTTAGCAATCACCCCCGCTCCCTTTATATTCTCTTCAATTAACATCCTTGCAGCTCCTGCGGTATCATAATATTTAATTGCCTGAAGACTGTTCATTTCAATGAAGGATTTGCATTGAAAAAGGGCCTGGGGGTGAGAGAAGACAACACGAATTTCACTCAATTCTGTTCCTGGAAGCGCTAATAGACAATGCCGTATCGGAATTACTATTGCTCCTATGACCTTTAGTTCAGTCTGAAGCAAGAGCTCATTTACCCGACCGATTCTGCCTCCCAGAGAATTTTCAACAGGCACAATTCCGTAATCATAGAGGGATCTTTCAACCCCTTCAAATAGCTCTTCAAATCTACTGCAAGGCATGGGAATAAGCTTGTCATTCCACATTACAGATGCTATCTCGCTGTATGAACCATGTTCTCCCTGAAATGCGATCAACCTATAGCCGGCCTTCTGAAGCCTCTTACTCTCTTTGATCATTTCAAAATAGAGCCTTTCAATAAACTCAGGACGAAGTAGAAGTCTGGTTGAGTTCTTCTTAACCCTCTCTATTACCTCTCTTTCCCTCTTTTTGTCCTCAATTTCCTTCTTTACCCTGCCTGTCAAAAGGGCAAGCTCTGCCCTTCTATTCAAGAGCCTCAAGACCATAAAATCAATTAGATCAATATTTCTCCTTATCTCTTCAAGATCCATAGATCCCCCTACATCTAAGACAGATAGGCCTTAGCGATATCGTATATTTCACTTAAATGGATTTTATCTACTACTGCACTCCCTATATCTTTTAATAGAACAAAGTTGATAAAATCTCCCTGCCTCTTTTTATCCCTTTTTATGGCATCCATTATCTGATCCGGATCATATCTAAAACCATTAGGTAGTGCCAATCTATCAAACAGCTCCTTTATCCTTTTTGAAATCTTTGAGTCCAGATAGCCCCTATCTTCTGAAATAATCAATGCCATTCGCATCCCGATACTTACTGCCTCACCATGAGAGATATTTGCGACCCTTTCAAGGGCATGGGCCAGGGTGTGACCAAAATTCAATTTCCTGCGTTCCCCTCTTTCTTTCTCATCCCTGCTAACAATGGTTGCCTTAACAAGTAGTGAGCTATATATGACCTCCTCCATTGCTTTTCTATTAAGTGAAAGGATATTGGCATAATTTTCTTCAATATATGAAAAGAGTCTTGCATCACCTATAAGGGCATGTTTTACAATCTCTGCAAGGCCATTTAGGATCTCTTCTTTTGGAAGTGTATGCAAAAACATCATATCACAGATGACAAATTCAGGCTGGCAGAATGTCCCGATCATATTTTTGAAACCATCTAAATTTATACCATTTTTCCCACCTACACTCCCATCTACCTGTGATAGCAATGTGGAAGGGACAAAACCAAATCTTACCCCCCTTAGATATGTAGATCCTACAAATCCTGCAATGTCACAGACAACGCCTCCTCCTATTCCCAGGATAAAAGAGTAACGATCAGCCTCAAGCTCGATAAGCCTTTTATAGATCATATATGCGGTGTTGAGATCTTTTACGCTTTCTCCGCTTCCTATCTCTATAATATCGCCCTTAGGGAAATAGCTATGATATAGGCGAAAGACATTTCTGTCTGTTATTACAATCACTCTTTGTGAAGGAAGATACCTTTTGAGATTCTGAATGCTTTCACCTACCACTATCTCTGATCTTCCCAGATCTGTTAAAAGTTCAATGGACTTCATTTATATTTACCTCCAAAGCTCTTCCCATACAGGAGTGCAACCTCTTTAATCTCCTCATCATCTCAAGAAACATCTCTGGTGGCATAGACTGGTCTTTATCACAGAGTGCCTCACAGGGATTGCAGTGTACCTCCACAATAATGCCATCTGCACCTGCTGCAAGGGCTGCAAAACTCATGGGCTCTATAAGGCTCAGTCTTCCTGTGGCATGAGAAGGATCCACAATAATAGGGAGATGGGAGACTTCCTTTACAGAAGGAACTATACTTAGATCCAGTGTGTTTCTTGTGTATGTCTCAAATGTCCTTATACCTCTTTCACAGAGAATCACATCTGGATTCCCTTCAGCAAGTATATATTCAGCACAGTTAAGCCACTCACTAAGGGTGGAATTCATCCCCCTTTTAAGAAGCACTGGCTTGCCCGCTCTTCCCACCTCTTTAAGAAGAGAAAAATTCTGCATATTTCTGGTGCCGATCTGCAACACATCCACATATTCGGCTATCCACATCACATCCCTTGGATCCATTACCTCAGTGACAATTGGAAGCCCAGTCACCTCTCTTGCCTTTGCAAGTATCTTAAGCCCTTTTAGTCCAAGGCCTTGGAATGAATATGGAGAGGTTCTTGGTTTAAACACTCCACCCCTTAGCATATCTGCCCCTGCCTCTTTTACATGAATAGCTGTCTTTATAGTCTGGACCTCATTTTCAACACTGCAGGGGCCTGCAATAACAACGAATCCTTCACCAATGGACACATCTTTGACCCTGATCAGTGTTCGATGATTCTCGTCTCTCTTTGCTGCTAATTTGATACCATGCATCTTACACCTCCTATAACAATAGATATAAGAATTATGGTCCATATAGCTTTTCAATCGCCTTATTCCTCAGATAATGATCTACCAGAACCAGCTTTACCATTGCCTCCAACACAGGAATGATCCTTGGGATAGGACAGACATCATATCTACCCTCAAGCCTTAATTTATGTGGGTTTCCATCTCTATCAATAGTATCTTGCTCTATCCTTATTGATGGTATAGGTTTTAAAGCAACCCTAATAACTATCTCATCTCCATTTGAGATCCCGCCCAGTATTCCGCCTGCATTATTCGTTTTGAAGCCCTCTGGAAGGATAGGATCATTATTTTGAGACCCCCTTAACCTTGATGCCTCAAACCCTGCACCTATCTCTACACCCTTAACCGTTCCAATAGAAAATATGGCCTTTGAAAGGTCGGCATCCAATTTATCAAATACCGGCTCTCCCAGTCCTGGGGGGCAGCCTTTTATGCTTATCTCTACAATTCCCCCTAAGGAATCACCTTCTCTATGTGCCTCAAAGATTATGTCTTCCATCCTCTTTGAGGCCTCGGGATCTGGACAGAAGACAGGGCTCTTTTCCACATATTCCATATTCTTTTTAGAGATCCTTATTCCGCCAAGTTCAAGTGTGTAAGCAGTTACAGTTATTGGGACAGAATCAAGCACCTTCCCTGCAACTACTCCAGCTGCAACCCTTGCGGCTGTCTCCCTTGCAGAGTATCTGCCTCCTCCTCTGAAATCAAAGTGTCGGTATTTCTTAAAGTATGTAAAATCCGCATGCCCAGGCCTAAAGAGGCTTCTGAGTATCATATAAGGCCGACTATCAACGTCTCTGTTATGGATAAATAGCATAATAGGAGCACCTGTGGTTTTGCCTTCAAAAACCCCTGAGAGTATCTCCACCCTATCTTCCTCTTTTCTTTTAGTGTGAAGGGGATGTGAATATGGACGACGCCTTGCCATCTCTTTTTTAAAGTCTTCAGGCCTAAGACTGATCTCTGAAGGACATCCGTCAATTACCACACCTATTCCATAGCCATGGGATTCCCCAAAGGTAGTAATCCTGAATAGCTTGCCAAAAGAGTTCCCCGCCATCCTATATTATCCCCCTTCTATGAAAATTTTTCATAATTACCTCTACAACTTCCTCAACGGAGATAGTCCCTCCATCCACAACAAGATCTGATGCCTTCCTGTATATAGGTCTTCGTTGTTCAAGTATCTGTTCTATTTCATCTATAGGATCTTTACCTTCAAGGGGAGGACGCCATATACCCAAGGCCTGTTCTTTAACCATTCTCTGCCTTATAATCTTGCTATCCACATCCAGCCACACAATCCATCCATTTTTCTTAAGGGCCTTCAGGTTACCATTATCAATAACTGTGCCACCCCCTGTGGCAATCACAGTGGCATCTGCACAGGATATGCGACTAACCACAACCCTTTCCAAAGCCCTAAAATATTTCCAGCCTTTTAATTGTATGAGCCTGTGTAATCTCATACCTGTAGATTGCTCTATCAATCTATCTGTATCCACAAACCTCCACCCCATTCTGCAGGCCAGCTTTTTTCCCACACTGCTCTTTCCACAACACCTATATCCAATCAGGACTATATTCATACATTACCCCCAAAAGACATAAAAAAAGCCGTGGGCTCTATCTGTCTGCCCACGGCTTTTAAAAGCAATTAAGAAAGATCAATCAGGCCATGGGCAGACACCTCCCCACCTAAAATAAAAACCAGAATAAAAATATATCTCCTTTTGCGGCCTAAGTTTCATCATAACCACCTCTTTTTTTCGCCTAAGCAAGATATATAAATCTTCAAAGTTTGTCAAGAGAGATTCAGCGACACCTTACTGAAAGATAGCATTAATAGCAATTTCAATACAAATAATGCCTACATTTATAGGTTGCATTAAAAAGTAGAATCAAGGATCTGTTGGATAAGGGATGTGTGGAATTTATTCAGAAGCACTTTACACTTACATATCTTACAGAAAATGTGTATAAGATAGTAAATCAAAAAAGATTAAGAAAAAGTGATATGAAGGCAATGCTCTTATGTGCTGGGTATGGAAGGAGGCTTAGACCCCTTACCCTAAGGAGGCCAAAGGTGC
>CBFDUE010000036.1:0-22188 GCA_965613025.1 uncultured bacterium | reverse complement strand
AATGATACGGCGACCACCGAGATCTACACCTAAGCCTTCGTCGGCAGCGTCAGATGTGTATAAGAGACAGCTACGGGCCAACACCTATAAGCGAATACTCTCATAACGATGTTCCCTGGCTGACAACAAAGGATCAAGGCATTATTGAATACGAATCCGTCTTCTACAGAACCCTTCCGTATTCTGTGAGAGAGTATAATGAGGATATTCAATGAGATTTCTCGTCTGCCAGAGTTTGGTAGGGATCTCAAGAAACTTCTTAAGAGGTTTAAAACCTTAGAGGAGGATTTGAAGATTTTTATAGAAAAGCAATTGAATTTTTACCACAAATTAAGGATAGACAATAAAGGAGGCTTTCCTATAGCTGGTTTGGGGGTAGAATATCCTCAGATATACAAGGCAAAGAAGTTTGCCTGTAGATCCCTTTAGGATTGAGGGATGGTTGCATAAGGCCGCCTCTTTAGAAGCTACTTAGGAGAAAGAGCATGAACCAAGAAATATATAAAATATTACGGAATATAAGCGAAAGGCTGAAAAGGGAGTATAATGCAGAGAAGGTTATCCTCTTCGGTTCTTATGCAAGGGGAGAAGAGACCTTAGATAGCGATGTAGATATCCTCGTAATTGCACCGACAAAAGAGCGAATGATTGATAGAATGGCCTCAGTTTCAAAAATTATAAGAAATCTGCGTAACTGTTTACCTATCTCTCCGATAGTCTTAACCCCTGAGGAGTTCAGAAGAAAATTGGACAAGGGGGATGCCTTTATCCAGACAGTTGTCGAAGAAGGTGTGGAACTATGGGAGAAGAGAGGATAGAAGACTGGTTAAGAATAGCCAGGATTGACTGGGAGTGGGTTAAAAGGAACCTCAAAGAGAAGGATGTTAACGCAGCAGGTTTCTTTCTTCAGCAATGTGTTGAGAAATTGGAGAATTGGGGATAACTAAAAGGGATATTGAAGAAGATATGAACTCAGTAAAATTATTGGTGAAACTCATTTTCCCAGAGGAAGAAATAGATGTCTAAAAATACTCGTAAAATCACCAATCCCCAGTCTCTAAATGCTTACATCAAGAATATCTGCGATATTATGCGGCGCTCAGGATGGGATTAAGACCCTAAAAATTTAAATTTGATAAAAAGCGCTCTGGAACTGAGCAGCATGTCTTCTGGTATCTGATTTCAAGTCCATATTCTTTTGCCTTTCTGATAGCCTCTTCAGATGGAAGTGCCATACGGTTAATTCCTGCATCAATTGAAAGGATCTCAAGCTCAGTATCTCCCCGCCTCCTTGCACAGCCCAGACTCAATATGGATTGGGGATTTTTAAAACGGGTTTCAACAATAACCTCTATGATATCATCCTTAGCAGGTGCTCTTATTCCCTCAAATGGGGTGCCACTAAGTGGCATTAAAGATACGATTACTATACACTCTGGTTTAAAATCTGCTACAATCTCTATTGCCTTAAACTCACCCTTTATCTTTCCCTTATAGATACCACAAAGTATGTGGGGTACAATTGTGATTCCAGCATCCAAAAATGCCTGCATGGTCTTTACAACCTTCTCCACTCCCCTTTCAATATTATATACCTCCATCCAGGTATCATCATCTCCTATCACATCCATAAGTGCCTGATCCACTCCCGCCTCCTTAAGAGAGCGGGCAAGCTCAGGGTCCACCATTCCGCTATGGATAGAGATATACATACCTGTGCTTTTCTTAACCTCATATATTGCATCTAAGAATTCCTCCCACGGAAGCCTTCCCCTCCTATCACATCCTCCGCTGAGTAGCAGACCATGATCCCCCCTTTTCCATCTTTCAGTTGCTCTCATAATAAATTCCTCTGGATCTTTTGCAGGGATCATACCCTTCAATATCTTACCCATACAGTGTTTGCACTTTAGCTCACATCTATCTGAGGTAATTGATATGGCCCCATACCTTCCCCGCTTTCCATTGTATGTAAACATGCCAGGAAGGTAGAAGGTGATATGTCTTCCATGTAGATTCCAGGAGAGTTCCCTTGCCTCTTTTAGTCGTTTTTCATCTATCCTCATAATATTCCCTAAATCCTATCCAGCAAGACCTGATGATTTCAGGGAACCTGTGCCATTCAGATTCCATATATTGTCTTTTTTTCCATGCAAAACTCAGCATGTCCCCATATATATCGTTCCACTCCTCTTCATATCTCTTAAGCTCAGAGATCTTTCCATCTCCAATTGCAGAAGCTGCATATCTTCCTGCCATCCTTCCACTTATAATTGCATGTGCTATTCCTGAACCACTTATGGGATGGGTAAAGGAGGCTGCATCGCCACAGAGAAGCATATTATCTTTAACAAATTCATGTTTTGGCCTACATGGGATAAGCCCCCCTCTCCACATATAAGGGATTCCGATAACCTTACCCATATCCTGAAGCTCAAATATAAATTTTTCAAAGAGCTCCTTTAGACCCTTTCCTTTACCCTTTCTTATCCCCAAACCCACATTTGCCTCAACTGCTTTGGGAAATAGCCATCCATAACCCCCAAAGAATCTTTCAGATAGATAGACCTCTGTATGGCTTATGTGCCTGCTTAACCTTATCCTACACTGAATTGCATATAAAAATTCTCTGTTTTCCATACCCATCACTCTGGATAGAAACGAACAGGGCCCATCTGAACCGATAATTACATCTGCCTTTATCTTAAGTGCATATCCGCTCTTAGGATCTCTACATATAACCATCCCATCTTCAATTAGGCCTGCCTTAAGGCCAAGATACAATTTTACCCCTTCTCTTACTGCCTGGGCTATCAGATATCTATCCAGCTCCTTTCTATCTATAATAATGCCTGGAAATCTAAGGCTATAGGCTGTATCTCCAATATAGGTCTTCATCTCATCAGTATCCTGTATAAATATGGATCGCTTTAGCTTTATCTGTCCAAGAAGGGCTCGTGGAATGTATTCAGCGCATCTCAAAGGTGATCCCACCTTTTTATCCTTTTCCACAATAATTGCCTTTGCACCCCTCTTCTGTGCCTCCATCGCAGCACAGGCTCCAGCAGGCCCACCACCTATAACTAAGATATCGCACTTTACATTATCCATCACTTAATACATTGTAGGACCTTACTTAGAAGCTCAATATCGATCTGGGTCTGGTTTTCAAATTCCCCTTTATAGGCATCAAAGACCTTCCCCAAGTCATAGCAGGTGGTATCCTTTATATGAAGTAGTATGGCAGGGATAGAAGAGCTTTCAAAATCTTCAAGGTGTTTCATATAAAACTGCTCACAACAGCATCCAATATATGCCCTTATCCCTTTTCTTCTCATCTCAGATAGCTCTTCCATAAGGTGTTCAAAACTGGTAATGCAGAGGGCATCCATTCCCATTTCCTTTGCCATCTGATATGCCTCACCCACTGTGCATCTCCCACACATATCACAATCCGGGCTGTTACGAAGATCGCAATCTATGGGCTTAGAACAATAGGGAAGAAGCATCATAGGAGGCCTCTTTTTAAGTATATCCCCAAATGAACCATTGGATGTGGAGATGTGATTACAGGTAGAAAGATTAAATCCATATTCTTTAGAGATCTTAAGTCTTTGAAATATCCTCCAGAGGGCCTTTAAAAATTCTTCAAGTCCAAGCCCAGGGATATAGAGTCGGTTATTTGAAAAGAATTCCCTTACAATATCCCTTACCCTATCCCATCTAAATCTCACTCCCCTAAGGGATGCCTCAAGGTCATAGATAGAAGAGGCTCCATTAAAGGACATGAAATCTCCACTGATATAGATATCTCTTATAAGATAATCCCTCTGAGATAGGACCGCTGTAAATTTTACAATTCCACCCTCAGTCCTATGAAATCCCTGAACCACTTCTCTTTCATAAGATCCCGGGGCTACCTTATCAATCCATCTCTTAGATGAAAAATAGCTGACTCTCTCTTTAAGGAGTCTCCTTTCAAGATCAGATAGATTTCCACTGAGTAGCCTTATATTAAAGATCTTTTCAATTGCATCTGCCACCACCTTCTTTATATATGAGATATCGGGCACATACCCAAGCTCCCATCTAAGACATGTAACCCTATCTTTCAGGGATTCAATCTCCTTTGCCTTTAGCTTTTCAACGGGTATTCTCAATGCCCTGATCATCCCTTCCACATCAAAGTCGGTGAGAAGTGTTCCTTGAAAAAGAAATGCATTATCTCTGTCAGTTCCGCCTGTCCCTGATATCTTCCTTCCTCTTACCTCTATATCGTTTCTGGGTCTAAAGGAGGCCCCTATTCCCATTGAATTCAATGCGTATATTATGGGCTGACACATCTTCCTAAATAGCTCTACTGTTGGGATCTTTATATCAAAGAAGCCCTTATCACATATTATCTCCCATCCAAGCTGGCTTTCATCAAAATATATGGCCCCCCCTCCGGTAATCCGCCTGTTTATGTCAATACCTTCAGAGAGGCAATAATCCCTTCTTATTTCCTGATCCACACACTGATGATAACCCACAAGCACTGCCCTTGGTCTGAACTGTAGGAATCTAATGGTATTGGGAATCTGATCCTTAGAGCGCAGCTCCAACAGGATCTCATCAAGTGCCATGTTTTCTGCCGCACTCATTGGGCCGGTATCCAAGAGCCTCCAATGATCCATCTATTTTGTCTTTTAACCTCCTTTAAGTGCCATACTGAGGAGTTGGGAGATGTCCATCACCTTTAAGGAAAGTCTATTTCTCCTTACAAAGGTGGTCATGGTTCTCACACACTGCTGGCAAGAGCTTATCACCATATCTGCACCTGTAGATTCAATCTGCCTTATCTTTTCCTTTGCTATCTCAGAAGAGAGATCTGGATCGATCATTTCCAGATTTCCACCTCCACCACAGCAAAGACACCTTTCTCTATTATCTGGAAGCTCAATAAATCGTATTCCAGGGATTGCCCTGATTATCTCCCTTGGCTCATCATATATTCCAAGCCCCCTTCCAAGATCACATGGATCGTGATAGGTGACCTTGAGATCCAGATCCCTCATCTTTACCCCATCCCTTATGATATCCAATAGGAGCTCGGTTGAATGCATGGGCTTAGGGTCTTTGGGGTAGAACTCATGCCAAATCTTATAGCAGGATGGACAGGTAAAGACCACCTTTTCTGCCCCTCTCCTTTTGATTACCTCCACATTATGATCTCTTAAGGTATTAAAAAGATCCAGAGTCCCTGATCCAAGAAGAGGAAAGCCACAGCACCACTCCTCCCCTTTTAGAAGAGCTATCCTCTTTCCTGTCTTATATAGAATATCTAAAAAGGCGATAGGTATATTTTGTGCAACGGGGAAAAAGGAAGATACACAACCTGTAAAATAGAGAATTTCAGCCCTCTCTTCTATAATATCCTCTGCCTCTTCCAGATCCTCAATCCACTCAGCCCTCTCTTCATTTTCCTCACCGAACACATTATGTTCCTCTTCTATATTCTCCTTTATCATATCTATCTTTTTGGGATAATATCCCTCTTTGTAGAGCTCATGCCTGAGTGCGATCCAAATATCCTTAAGTGATAATCCCACAGGGCAACGCATTTCACATGCACCGCACAGGGTGCATCTGAAGGCGGAAAATTCCAGATCCTTTAAGGCCTCTTCTCGATCCTTTTCTTTAAAAAATAGCCTTCCAATCAATGGAATAGCTCTTCTGACTATCCCTTTTATCGTTTCAATCCTGTTTAGCCCAGATAGAACCTTTTCTCTGGATACTAAAAGGGGAGGGCAGATCTCCTCACACATTCTGCATTTGGTGCATGCATGGATCTGAAGCAGTTGCCAGAGACTTAGCATGGAGCGTTCCTTTAGCCCTCCTTTGCGTATTTTTCAATATCCTTCAATAACCATTCCTCTATGGCCTCTTTTCCGTGGATAAGGCCTTCAAGGTCTTTCATATCAGCAGGCCTTAGCTTATACATCCACCCTCTTCCATAACAGTCCTCATTTATAAGCCCTGGATTGGTCTCCAGCTCTTCATTTACTTCTGCAAGCTCACCATCAAAGGGTGCATAGACCTTACCAAGCCATTTTCCTGACTCTATCTTTGCAAATCTCTTGCCTTTTTTGAGCCGCTTTCCCTCATCTGGAAGCTGCACATATACTATGTCGCCAGCCATCTTCTGGGCAAAGTCATCCATACCCATCACCACCAGATCCCCTTCAGGCCTGAGCCAGAAGTGGTTCTCTTCGTAATAGAGGTCCTCAGGCATATTATATCCCTGTATCTCCATCTCTATACCTCCTTTAATCTTATTTTTGATCCATAAGCTCCACTAAAAGCTGGGGCGTGGTATATATCCTGAACTTCTGCCTTCTAAGCTTTGCATTGCTGAGGTTATGAAGGCAGGAGTTACAATCTGTTAAGACCACCTCTGCACCGATATCCTCTGCCTCTTTAAGCCTTCTTCTTGCCATCTCAATGGAATTTTTTGGAAATGCACCCCTTACTCCACCCCCTGCACCACAACAGAGGGCATCCTGGTGATGGTGTTCCATCTCGGTAAAGCGCGGTGCTATCTTTCTTATAATCTCCCTTGGCTCTTCATAAATACCACAGTGCCTTCCCAGATCGCATGGGTCATGATATGTAACTATCTTATCTGTCTTTACATCAAAGGTTATATCCTTTAGAAATTGACTTATATGTATAATCCTTATTCCCCTATCCCTAAGTGGGCCATATTGCTCCCTTTCATTAAATGTCCTAAAGCAATAGGGGCATCCGGTAATTACAGTATCTGCTCCACTTTTAAATATATTTTCCATATTTCTTTTGGAGAGATCCTCAATCATATCAAGCCCCACATCTTCAAGCACCCCTCCGCAACATACTTCATCAATAAGGGTATAGTCCACTCCTAACCTATCTAAGAGCTCCAAGGTGGTATCAGTGGCCTCTGTCTCCCTATAGAGCCCCACACATCCTACAAAATAGACATACTTGGCCTTATCTACCCTCCTTCCCCCTTCAATATCAGGTTCATCATCCATATAGATATTTCCCGAACCTTTCAATGCCTTTTCCATTCCCAAAAATGCAGGATGCAATATCCCCCTTTTTGCCATATCTCTTCTGGCTGCCTTAATTATTTCAGGAACCTCAACACCCGATGGGCAATTGAGATAACAGCTTGCGCATATGGTGCACTGAAAGAGCGATTCTATAAGCTCTTCAGATAGATCTATCTTTCCATCCATAACCTCCTTTAAGATTAACATCTTGCCCCTGGCATTTAGTGCCGGTCTTAAGGTGGCCTTATATACAGGGCATACTGCCTGGCAGAATCCGCACCTTGAGCATTTAAGTATCTGCTCTCTGAATCTCTTTTCAAATTCATAACCCTTTTCCATCTCCTATCTCCTTTCCCCCTCAAAGAGCCATCTTGCCTGGATTAAGGATGTTATTGGGATCAAAGAGTCTCTTTATCTTTCGCATCATATCCATCTCCACCTCATCGTGTTCAAGGCCCATAAAGGGTGCCTTAGAGAGGCCTATGCCGTGTTCACCGGTGAGTGTTCCTCCTAAGGAGATGGCAAGCTCAAAGAGCTCTCTGCTGGCCTTTTTCATCTTCTCTACCTCCTTCATATTATATCCGTCATAGAGTATCTGGGGGTGTAGATTTCCGTCTCCTGCATGTCCAAATGTGGCAATCTGGATCTCATTCCTCTTAGATATCTCAGAAATACCCTTTAAGAGTTCAGGCACTCTGCTAATCGGAACGGTTACATCTTCAAGCACAAAATTGCTCTTTATCCTTGCAAGAACACCATAGGCAGATTTTCTGGCCTTCCATATCTCCTCTTCCTGGGCCTCTGTCTCAGCCTTAATTAGTCTCTCTGCCCCATTTTCTCTAAAGGTCTCAATGATATTGTCCATCTGAAATTCTGCCTCTTCACTTGTAAATCCATCTGTCTCTGCTAAGAGTATTGCCTCTGCCTCTGGCAGTCCGATATCTGTTATCTGGTTTATACATCTGATGGTATGTATATCCAGTATTTCAAGGACACTTGGGACAATGCCCTTTCTCATTATCTCACTTACTGCTCTGCCTGCCTGCTCAAGCCTTTTAAATACTGCCTGAACAGTGCAGTGGGAGATGGGTTTGGGGTCAATCTTTAATGTGATCTCTGTAATTACACCGAGTGTGCCTTCAGAGCCCACAAAGAGTCTTGTAAGATCATATCCTGAGGCACTCTTCATAGCCCTTGTGCCTGTTCTCATCACCTCCCCACTTGGCAATACCACTTGAAGGGCAAGCACATAGTCTTTGGTGGTTCCATATTTTGCACCCCTGATCCCCCCTGCATTGGTAGATACATTCCCTCCTATGGTGCAAACCTTTCCACTTGCCGGATCAGGCGGAAAGAAGAATCCATAAGGAGATAATGCCCTTTGAAGATCATCATATATGATGCCAGGCTGAACGACCACAACCCTATCTTCAATGCTGAGCTCAAGAAGTCTATTCATCTTGCTAAGATCCATCACAATACCTCCCTCTGAAGGCACTGCCATACCACTTAGCCCTGTGCCTGCCCCTCTGGGATATACGGGCAACTTATGAGAGTCTGCAAGTCTGAGGATCCTGGATACCTGATCTGTCTCCTGAACCCACACCGCACACATGGGACGGTGATGGTGCTCTGAGGCATCATAGGAATAGGAGATGAGATCTATCTCCTTATCTGTATAGTTTTCCTTTCCAACAATCTCAATGAGTCTATCTCTTATAGCGTCTTCCATCTTCACTAATCCTCCCCTACTTATGTATCCTATCCCTTTCCATGATGAGAACCAGAGGTGATAACACCATATGGAGTATCCTGCTAAATGGAAGGGATATCAAGAAAACAGCCCAGCATATGGAATGGATATACCAGATATAGGGATAGGCTGAGGTAAGGTTATACCCTGAAATTGCATATGATAGTATATTACCAAAGAAGCTATAGGATGATACCATCCCCTGCATAGAGATTCTTGATGATTCAAGCACAAATCCTAAAATAACTGTTCCAATTAGGGAAAAAGAACATACCCTATCCCATAAATTTAAACTTTTACCTCTCTCTCCTTTTGGCCTAAGCATTGATATAGAGAGACCAGATAGGAGCATCAGCCCTGTAAGATCAAATACAAAAGAAGTTATAGGATCATCTCTATTTATAAGCTTCCATACCCAGGCGGATTCAGGTAGATATAGGGAACCAAAAAGTGCCACAAGTCCCCAAAGCGATCTTATTAAAAAGGGCCAAAATATAAGTATATGAATTATCCAGCGAATTCTTTCACCTTTTAAGAATCTAAGCTGAAACAAGATATCAAGCACAATCACCTTAAATAGATTTAAGATGCTCCTAAGAGCGCTTCCATATCTGTTCCTCTTTATGGGGATTCCACTTCCTCTCATATAAGACCACGAAACCACCAAGATGATAGATAGGACAATAGATACCATAAGCCCTAAAAAGCTAAGATTATCCCCCCTTGTGAATGTGGCTGCATGACATGGCATACACTGAACACCTTTTGGAGGAAGTGCAATGGATGAAACCCCAAGCCCATTTCCCTTAAAATGGCATTTAGTGCAATCTACCTCCCTCTGGATATTATGTATCCATAGATCATTGCTTAGATCATATTCTCTAACTATTTCATAGACTATTCCTTTGGCATTATGCCTTTTTGATATAGTTGCCTCTTGTATGTGACATGCAAGACATTCAACCTGATAGTGAAGGTCATGGCTTATGGCCTCATGATGCCTCTTGTGGCATGAAATACATGATTTAGGCTCTGTTTGGCTATGGGGATAGGAATCATAACCCTGATGACACGTGATACAGGAGATATGGGCATGGGGGGTGTTGGTGTATTGTGTTTTATCTATCAGGGGGAGCATCTTTGAAGTAAGATAGGAGGCTCTGCTTTCAGATCTACCATGACATACAAGGCAGAGTTTATTAAGCCTTTTAGCTCTCTTTTCCCTTATGGATACTAAATGACATGTGGCACATCTTCCTATTTCATCACTTAGTGGAGGAAGGGTATTTCTTTTTTCATGGCAGAGATTACAGTATCCATAAAGATCCTTTTTTTCCATAAGATAGCTGTATTCCTTGGATAGCTGAAGGTGTGGATTGTGGCATCTAATACAATCTGTCTGAGGGATTCTCCTCTCTTCTCTTACATGCACTGATCTTTTTGCATCTTCCCATACATCTTCATGGCAGAGGATGCAGGATCTTCTGCCACTTTCCTTAGTACCCTTTTTTAGGGGATTGGGATGGGTTTCTAAACCATATATATCCTCGTGGCAGTCTTTACAGCTAAGCTCTCTATGGACAGATATATGTAGCCTTTCCTTTTCTAATATCCAATCAGCAAGGCATATGGACTTTTGGCTTAGAAGAGATAAAAAGAAGAAATAGAGAACTAAAACATACCATTTCATATTCCGTTCCTCTAAGAGTCCTGAACCATTCCCACCACATATGGCCCTTCTGGTATTGCCACAATGTCTTCATGCTCTGGAGTTAATCTATCTAAGGTATCCTGAATATTTTCTATCTTTTTTATTCCAAGATGCCCCAGATCTTCCTCTGAGAGATTGGGTGAGTAGACATAGATGCTTCCAGCATGATCAATTGCCTGAAAGATGTTCTGAGCGCACCACTGATCAATTACAAAATTTTTGGGATCAGAATATCTTTTATAGAATTCTTCAGGGCTGGATACAGATCTAAGCACATTAATAAATTCTCTGCTTCCAAGCCCCTCTCTGCACTCACATAGAATCACAATGGTTCCTCCCTTTTTAAGTATATCCCTTGCACAGATCAGGGCCTTGCTTATCTGATAGAAGGTGGCATCCAGAGGGTATCCTCCACCAGAGCTGATTACCATATCCACTCTCTTATTCAGCTTTACAGTGGAATACTCCTCTACCATCTTACATCCCAAGATATGTGCCCTGTTAAAGTGGCCTGCAAATATACCAGATATTCTCCTGTATCTGTCAATAACAACATTTAAGATAAAATCTGCTCCCACCTTCTCTGTGATCCTGAGTGCATATTCATGGAAGGGATTTCCATCTAAAAGACAATTTCTTACATTGGGGTGATCTATCATAGAGAAGGAATGCATAAATTTCATGGTCTCAAAGCTGGATATTCCAGGCACAATGGATTTCCTGCCTCCAGAAAACCCCGCATAGAAGTGGGGTTCAATAAGCCCTGTTAAGATCTTGAGCTCAGCCTCTAAATAGACCCTATTTATCCCAATAGGTGTTCCCTCTATCTCATCTACTATTTCCATATCCTTTTCCCTTCGGGAGTAGTGATTCAATATCTCATAGTTGTTAAAGACATAATCACCCACCACCTGTCTCAGCTCTTCTCCCAGGTTGGGTCTATGCATACCAGTTGCAATCAGTATTCTGATCCTATCCCTATTTATCCCCCCATCTTCAAGTGCACGCAGCAGAGGGGGTAATATGACGGAATTGGGAACAGGCCTTGTGACATCAGATATCACCACACAGGCATCCCTCTTTCCTTTGGCAATCTCTTTAAGTGGGGCACTCTCAATGGGCTCTTCAAGGCTTTTAGCTATCTGTTCCTCTACCTGCTCAATCGGATTCATCTCCCTCTTTTCCAACACGATGGCCCTATCTGGAAGATTGATCTCAATCCATTCCTTGCCACAGGCTATCTTCACCTTCATATGGGTCCTCCATTGCTGGATATCTGGTAATACCAGTATGCAGATTAACCAATTTGTGTCAACCCTGTTCCTTTGACTTGACAGGATGGAGTCCCATTACCTAAGATGAGCAAAAATCTCATATTTTTAAGATGGTTTTTTATGTTTAAGAAGATCTCTCCCAAAAAGATATCTGATGAGATAATAGAGCAATTTAAAGAGATGGTAAATAATGGCCAGCTAAAGCCAGGGGATGAGCTTCCATCAGAAAGGGAGCTTGCTGAGATGCTTGGGGTCAGCAGACCGCCCCTAAGGGAGGCATTGAATGCACTACAGAAACTCGGCTTTATTGAGATAAGGCCCAGAAGCAAGATTGTGGTCAGATCCATTGTGGAGACCTATTTTAATGATCCTATAGCATATCTGATTGAAGATGATATTGATAAGGTATTTGAGCTTTTGGAAGTCAGAAAGACAATGGAGGGATGGGCTGCATATACTGCATCCAAGAGGGCAACTGAGGAAGATATTAGAAAGCTTGAAGAGATTATTGAAAGGGATCAGAGAAACCTGAAAGAGGATCTGGATGATGCCAAAGTGGATGCAGACTTTCATGTGGCCATATCCATGGCAACCCACAATACCATTCAGTCCCATCTTATGGCCACATGGTATAATCTACTCTGGAAGACACAGAAGGTATCCAGAGAAAAGATATTTAAAAATCCTGAAAACAGAAAGAGAATAGCAGATCAGCACCTTCGCATATTCCTGGCAATAAAGGAAAGAGATCCTGAAAGGGCAAGTAAGGAGGCAAGAAGACATATTGAATTTGTAGAAGAACAGTTAAGGAAGATTATAGAATCAGGCGGATGACCTCTTTTCCATCTCTCTCTTTTTAAGCTCCCTTCGCATTATCTTTCCGGTTGCTGTCATGGGAAGGGAGTCCACAAATTCAATCTCACGGGGATATTCGTGAGCAGCAAGCCTCTGCTTTACAAAGCCCTTGAGCTCCTCTTCAATCTCCTGGGTGGGTTTTATATCTGGTTTTAGCACCACAAATGCCTTTACAATCTCACCCCTTATCTTATCTGGTACACCCACCACCGCAACCATCGCCACTTTAGGATGTTTTATTATACAGTCCTCCACCTCAGCAGGCCCTATTCTGTATCCCGCACTTGTGATGATATCATCCTTTCTCCCTACAAACCAGAAATATCCATCTTCATCCCTTCTGGCAAGGTCTCCTGTTAGGCACCAGTCATCTATAAATTTTTCCTCTGTTGCCTTGGGATTTTTCCAATATTCCAGAAACATTACAGGGTTGGGTCTCTTAATAGCAATCTCACCCACCTCTCCTGATGGGACAATATTTCCAGAGTCATCTACCACCTCAACCCTATGACCAGGTATGGGTAATCCCATAGAGCCTGGACGTATCTCCATCACCTCATGGCAGCAGCCTATCACCAGATTTACCTCGGTCTGACCATAAAATTCATTTATGGTAAGTCCCATCACCTCTCTTCCCCAATCCAACAGCTCCTCACCCAACGGTTCTCCACCGCTTCCTATGCTTCGCATCTGAAAATCGTATCTACTCTTTGGATCTTTTACCTGCCGCATGAGTTTAAGTGCAGTGGGGGGCATAAATGCATTCCTTACCCCATACTTTGAGATAATATGAAATGCCTGTTCTGGATCAAATTTTCTGGCCCTAAAGGCAAGCACAGGCACTCCATGATGCCAGCTGGGAAATAGCACATCGATCAGACCGCCTATCCATGCCCAATCCGCTGGAGTCCAGAAGAGATCACCTTCCTGTGGAAAGAAGTTATGGGGAAACTCAACACCTGGAACATGCCCCAATACAGTTCTATGGGCATGAAGTGCACCTTTTGGTGGCCCTGTGGTTCCTGAAGTGTATATGATAAGGGCAGGGTCATCGGCTCTGGTTTCAACTGGATCAAAGTATATGGATCCCTTCTCTATGATATCCCAAAAGCTTAGGGCCTCTTCAGGTATATCTTCACCAGTGCATATTATAACCTCTAAGTTGGGCAGTTGATCTTTAATGGAAAGGATCTTTTGAAGATTTTCAGAGTTTGTAATGATTGCCTTTGCTTCACTGTTTGATAACCTGTATTGCAAGGCCTCAGGCCCAAAGAGGGTAAATAGGGGTATTGCAATTGCACCTATCTTATATATGGCAATATGGGATATGGCGGTTTCAGGGCACTGGGGAAGCAGGATTCCAACCCTGTCTCCCCTGCCTATCCCATGGGCAATAAGTGCATTGGAAAGCTGGTTTGAAAGCCTCTTTAGTTCCCAGAATGTCCACTTTCTCTCAACTCCCTTTTCATCTTCATAAATCAGTGCAAGCCTGTATCGCTGATTTGCCCATTTATCACATATATCTACCCCTATATTATATCTTTCAGGGATATCCCATCTAAATGAATCATATACCTCCTTGTAACTATCTGCCCTTTTTAACATATGTTCCCCCTCTCTTATGGCTTGATTATATATATGAAGAAATATTATAGGATTTAAATATAAGGTCAAGGAAAAGATTAGGGAGGAGATGGGATTATGAAGATAAGGATAAGGATTGGCAAACTCTTAATGGATGCAGAACTATATGATACGGAGACCGCAAAAAGGATATATGAATCTTTGCCTATAAAGAGCTCATTTAATACCTGGGGTGATGAGATATATTTTGAGATCCCGGTTAAGTGCGAATTGGATCATACCGCCAGAGAAGAGGTTGAGGTGGGAGATCTGGGATATTGGCCCACTGGATCTGCCTTTTGTATATTCTTTGGACCAACTCCTACAAGCCCACCTGGAAAGATAACTCCAGCAAGTGCTGTAAATATCGTAGGAAAGGTATTGGGGGATGCAACCCATTTTAAAGAGGTGATGGATCAAAGAGAGGTGCTTCTTGAAAAGGCATAGATCCTTTAAGTCTTTCCTTTAACATCGTGAACCTCTTTTGAACCCTGTTATTCTTTACACAGATTGCAAGATTCCTCTTTGTTCCAATGATAATTGCTAGCTCCTTTGCACGGGTAAGGGCGGTATAAAGCAGATTCCTCTGAAGCATAATATAGTGTTCTGAGCTTAGGGGGACAATGACAGATCTATATTCACTTCCCTGGGACTTGTGAACCGATATGGCATATGAAAGGGTGAGCTCATCCAATTCTGAAAGATGATATGGGATTTCCTGAAAATCAAACTTAACCACTACAAGTTGAAGCTCTCTATCAATTGCCACGATCCTTCCAATATCACCATTAAATACCCCTTTTTCATAGTTATTCCTTATCTGCATCACCTTATCCCCAACCCTAAAGCAATATTTCCCCCTCCTTATCTCCTCACCCCTTTGTGGATTTAATAGCTCCTGAATCACCCTGTTTAGATTTTCTGTCCCCACAACCCCTTTATGCATGGGAGTTATCACCTGTATCTCTTCCATTGGATCTAAATGGAAACGCCTGGGAATCCTGTCTTTGATTAGTCTGAGTATCAGGGAGAGGATCTCTTCAGGAGATTCCTTCTCTATAAAATAGAAGTCTGAGATATCTTTCCTGCTGGATCTCAGATATGGCATAAGACCCTGATTGATCCTGTGGGCATTTATCACAATCCTGCTTTCCCTTGCCTGTCTGAATATCTCATTGAGTTCAACTGTGGGGATTATCTTGGATTCAATAAGATCTTTTAAGACATTTCCAGGCCCAACAGATGGTAGCTGATTGCTGTCTCCCACCATGATAAGCTTTGATGTATCTTTAATAGCCCTTAGCAGTTGCATCATCAATAATGTATCAATCATAGAGACCTCATCCAGTATAAGTACATCTGAATCCAAGGGCCTTTTGTGATCACGCATCGGCCCCCCTCTTTGAGGATGGAATTCCAAAAGCCTATGGATTGTCTTAGCCTCATAAGAGGTTGCCTCTTCCATCCTCTTTGCTGCTCTGCCTGTGGGAGCAGCCAGAGAGATCTTTGCTCTAATTGCCAAAAATAGCTTTACAAGGGTTCTTATTATGGTGGTCTTACCTGTTCCAGGCCCACCTGTAATTATCATAACCTTCTCTTTCAATGCCATCCTGATGGCATCAAGCTGTCTGGAAGAAAAGGTAAGATCCATCTCTGATTCTATGAATCCCTCTATCTTTTCAAAGTCAGGGATGGGGAGCCTAAAACTTCCCTCCTTTATTCTCTTAAGATGATATGCAAGCCCGTTTTCTATAAGATATAGATACTTTAAATATATAATTCTCTCCTCTTCAACGCCTTGATCCAGGACGATCTCTTCTGCCTCTTTAAGCCTTAAGATTGCATCTTCAATTGCATCAATTTCTACTGATAGCAGCCTCTTTGCATCTTCTAAAAGATAATCTAAGGGAAGATACAGGTGGCCTTCATCAGTGATGCTCCTTAGGATATGCACAATTCCAGCCTCTATCCTTTTTGGATGGGTATCGTCAAAGCCCATCTTCTTTGCTATCTGATCTGCCTTATGAAAACCTATCCCACGGATATCCAAAGAGAGCACATAGGGATTCTTTTTGAGTATCTCTTTTGCCTCTTTGCCATATCTCTTATATATCTTTTGGGCATATGTGTTACTGATCCCATAGCTCTGTAAAAATATGGCAATATCCTTTATATCCTTGTGTTCATTCCATGCCCTCTTTATCATCTCAAGCCGCTTATTGCCGATTCCTTCAATCTCCTTTAGTCTCTCTATTTCGCAATCCAAAATGCGAAGAGAGTCTTTCCCAAACCGATCCACAATCCTCTTTGCCATTACAGGGCCAATCCCTCGCATAAAAGAGGATGAAAAGTATCGCTCTATACCCTGTTTACTTACAGGCATATCCACCTTATAAGAAGAGACTTCAAATCTAAGCCCATATTTGGGATGCTCCATCCAGACACCTTCCATCTCCACGATCTCACCGGGGATGGGATTTATAAAGCTTCCAACAGCAATAAGATTACCTTCTACCTGATCAGAGCGTACTGATACCACCCCATATTCTTCCTCAGGGTCAATGTATATTATCCTCTCAATCTCACCCTTTATAAGTGTGGGAAGCTTATGGGGATCAGAAAAGAGGGGAAGCTTCTCAGCCATAGACTAAATTCCCAAAACTCTTTTGGCATTTTTATAGACTATCTTTTGAAAGGCTCCATTATCTATTCCAGAATCCCGCATCTCTTTGAGATATCTCTCGCAGGTAAGCAGGGGAAAGTCCGAGCCAAAAAGTATCTTATCCTCTCCCACAATTTCACAGGCAACCCTATAGATCTTGGGATCATAGAGATAGGGAGATGCCGCGGTATCAAAGTATATGTTTTTAAAGGCATCTTTTACCTCTCTTTTCAAAAGAAGATAGAAGAAGATTCCTCCGCCCCAATGTGCAAATATGAGGGTATTTCTACTGAAGGAATGGGCAAGTCTAAATATTCCTTTTAGTGTAAGTGGTGCCTTACCAGGATAACTGTGTCCAATGGGTTCATTTATATGAATGATACACGGTGCATTATGCTCTTTTAAGATATTCATGATTTCAGAAAGCGAATCTATCTCCCTATCTCCGATGTCACTTAAGTAAAAGCCAAGCTCACCCAGCCCCTTTGCTCCATTACTTAGGCACCTTTCTGCCTCCTTGGTAGCATCTTTTGAATAGGCCGAAAAGCTACACATGGGGATCAATCTTTTGGGATATCTACTGTAAGAATCCAGGATATAGTCATTGTGGATTCTATAGTTTTCTTCAATCTCCCATGGAAAACCGCAAATAACCGAAATATCTATCTCATGTCTATCCATATATTCAATAAGCTCATCCAACGAGGAGAGGCGAGAATCTTTACTTTGATAGATCAATCCAAAGGCAGGCTCTTTATTTATAAGAGAATTCCGTCTTTCAATTAACCTCTTAGGGAATATATGGGTATGAAAATCTATAATCATCAATCTATCTGAGCTCTTTAATGGCCTTTTCTACTGCACCCGGTATATATCCCACAAATTTCTTTCTGATCTTTCCCTTTCTATCTATTATAAATAGGGTAGGAAGGGCCATATTTTGAGTTCCAAAATAGTTTAACAATAACTCCCTATTGGGTCTGAGGATGGTGTAGTTAAGGCCGTATCTATATTTAAATGCAAGTAAAAATCTCTCTGTCATATCTCCATAGTCATCCATAGACACTCCAAGAACCACCACCCCTTTATCCATATATCTTCTCTGAATATCCATAAGCTCAGGAATTGACATCCTACAGGGCGGGCACCAGGTTGCCCAGAAATCCAGGAGCACTATCTTTCCTCTCAGATCCTTAAGGTTGACCCTGTTACCATGTATATCTAAGAGAGAAAAGTCAGGAGCCTCCTGAAAGGCACTTCCTCCTTTAGAGCAGCCACATATCAGAAAGATACTGAGTATAAATATAAAATATCTCTTAAAATCTGTTGAAATTGCCATAAAAAACACCTATTATAATCAATAGGTTTTTATCTTTTTCCCACATGTATTAAAAAAAATCAAGGGGCATATATGAGAATAATTATCTTTTCTATCTTATTTTTTTCTCTTCTATTTTCCTATTCTATGTCCGTTAGGCCAGGTTCAGGGATCAGGGAGCCCATGTTCTGTGGCACCTGGTATCCTGAAGATCCTAAAGCCCTTTCCAACACCATTGATAGGTATATAAATGGGATAAAATTACCCCATATAGGCTCTCCCATAAAGTCAGTGATTGTGCCACATGCAGGATATATGTTTAGTGGATGGGTGGCAGGCTATGCATACCGTTGTATTAAAGGTGCCTCATACAAGACAGTTCTGATTATAGGCCCATCTCACAGGGTGCCATTTAGAGGGGTGTCAGTGGATATGATTAAGGCATACCGCACCCCCCTTGGAATGGTTGAGCTTGATAGAAGTCTAATTGATGATCTTTTAAAAGACGGATCCTTTAAATACATACCAAAAGCGCACCAGTATGAGCATTCTATAGAGCTCCAGATTCCATTTTTACAAAAGGTATTAAAGGATTTTAAGATAGTTCCAATTATTATGGGTTCACAGGACTATGAAACTGTAAAGTGGCTTTCAGAGGTCATCTTAAAGGAGATAATGGAAAGGGGTGATGTACTCATTGTATCCACTACAGATCTTTCACACTACCATCCTGAAGATATCGCAATGCGTCTGGATAAAAGGTTTATAAAGTATGTAAAGAGGCTTGATCCCGAATCCATCTGGAAGTGTATAAGAAATGGCAGATGTGAGGCGTGTGGATATGGCCCTGTTATGGTTGCACTAATGATAGCCAAAGGGCTAAATTTGAAAAATTCTCAAATATTAAAATATGCAACCTCTTCATATATAACAAAGGATAAAAGCAATGTGGTTGGATATATGAGCTCTGTGTTATATTAGAATATTAAAGATTTTTGGAGGAATTAATGAATGATACAGAAAAGAGAGTGCTTTTGAATCAGGAGCAGATCGCCTCTCTTTTAAGACAGATTGCATCCCGAATCTCTGATAAATACCCTGATATGAAAGATGTGGTATTGGTAGGTATCAGAACCGGCGGGGCATATCTTGCTCACAGACTAAGAGAGATATTTAAAGATAGGGGTTTTGGAGATATTCCAACAGGCATCCTTGATATAACACTCTATAGAGATGACTGGACCCGTATATCCCATATGCCCCAGGTCCGTAGCACCAAGATACCCTTTTCAGTGGACGATAAGATTGTGATCCTTGTTGATGATGTCCTGTATACTGGAAGGACAGTAAGGGCTGCAATGGATGCCATAATTGATCTTGGAAGGCCCAGAAAGATTGAGCTTGCCATATTAGCAGATAGGGGGGATGGGGCAAGGGAACTTCCCATCAAGGCAAACTATGTGGGAGGCACATGGGATGTTTCAGAAGAGGAGCTTATAAATGTCTATCTGAGGGAAGAGGGTGCAGAGGAAGACTGTGTTGTAATTGAAAAGAGACAGAAAGGGGGATAGAGAGGGTGTCAAAGAAAAAGAAGGGACAGCTTAAAGACATTCCAAAAGAGGCCCTTGAAAGGGCAAAAGAGCTACTCTCTTATTTAGATGAGAGGGAACAGGGGATAGATATTAGTGATCCTCATGTTGCAATTGCATTTTTAGAGCTTATCCCAAAAGATTCAAAGGCAGTCCCATATATTTTAGAGATTAAGAAGAGGTTTAAAGACAAAGGGGTTAATAAGGCAGTAAGAAGGGCACTGTTTCGTTTAAAACAGAAGGGAATCAGTGTGGAAGATAGTGAAAAAAGAGATGAAAGACCTATCATAATAAAAGAAGCTCCCAAGGACAGTGTCCTGATCTCGCCAGTAGATTTTTTTGGACAGAGAGGGATATTTTTAGAGCTTAGCATGGGATTGGGTAACTATGCAATAGGAATGGGAATAATTGGGGTTGAATCTGGAATAATTAATTTTTTCTACTCTGAATATAAGAGAAAGGATAAAAAGAGGGCTAAGGAGATCTTCTTAGATCATTTTAAAGAAAACATTGAAATTCCTTTATCTTACGGAGTATATCTCCTTGAAAGAGCCTATGAAAAGTCTTCAAAAACACTAACAGATGCCATAAGAGACTATACCCAGATTCGGCCCATCCTGCTTGAAAGGGAACCCCCTCTTAAAAGATCTCCCATATATGAGTTATACAATGAAAATGAGGTATCTGAGCACCTCATAACATATTCTTCCATGGAAAGGCTTCTAAGTCATGAGCTTATGCTCTCTTGGCTTATAAGCCCTGATGAGATTGAACCTTACCTGGAGAAGATTAAAGAGGCTGAAGAAGGCATTATTGTATTGAGTGAGGCTCAAAAGGCAGAGAGGATAGATGATATCAAGAGGAGATCCATAACTGAGCTTTTCAATTCCAAGAGGAGATCCATCTTAAAGACCGCTCTTGAAGATATGGCCTATTATCTCTATCTACGGGGGGAGGAGTTCATATCTAAGCTTGCATTTGGTGCATCTCTTACTCTGAGAGGAGATCAAAGGGAATCTTTATATATGATAAATCCCTTTTTAGAGGCCCTATTTGAAAAAAGCATTGAATACTATGAAGCTTTAAAGAGCATAGATCAAAAAGAGCCATTGATATACCAGCCGGAAGATTTCGATTTTATTACTTGACATTCTGAACCGAATTATTATAAAAGATTGAGAGCTTTGAAAAATTCAAAGCTCTCATAAAAAAGCTGTAATCATGGGTTATTTTAAGTTAATTTTGGGGGTCTGGTCTCCGACCTGGAGGTGGGTGTAACCCCCAGTGTAAAAAGGGGTTATGTAAAGGTTTCAAGATTGAATTAGGTTCCCCGGTAGCTCAACTGGTAGAGCGGATGGCTGTTAACCATCAGGTCGCAGGTTCGAGTCCTGCCCGGGGAGCCAATTTTTATGCCTGTTTTAAACTCTTTTAATAAAGCTCCCATCCATCTTATCCGTACAAAAGAGAAAGCAAGAAAAATAAAACTTTTTCTTTTTCTCCTATTCTGGATTGATAATGAGTCTCACCCCCCAAGCCACCTGAAAAAGAGAGAATTTTTAAATAGATTTAACTTTTTGTTTTCCTTTGCTATACTTTATTCTATAATGTTAAATTGTAACAAATTTTGGCGGATATAAAGGGATCCAACTTATTATGGAAGTTTTCTTAGAAATAATGACCCTTGAGGAGACCGCAAGATATTTAAAAGGTTGGAAAATCCACTCTTTATAAAATAACAAGGGAAGGCAAAATCCCCGCCGTGAAGATTGAGGCTGGGAAAAATAATAGAGTTAATAAATGTGAACAAAGCAAATATAGCAAGAATAAGGAATCCACTTGATACTATCTTTAAGGAGGAAGAGGTATGAGTCGTCCAGAGTATAATATCTGCAATACTGCGTATATAACCCCAAATTTAGAAGATATATGCAATACAGATATGAACGAGTTATACGAAATGCACATAATGAAAACATAAAGGTGTAGATGATGAGATTAAGAATCTATATAGACACATCGGTAATTGGCGGGTGTTTCGATAAGGAATTTCAAAATGCTTCAATGGAACTAATTGATAAATTCAAGCGTGGAGAGATGATAGCGGTGATATCAGAACTGACGACACTTGAATTGAAGGACGCGCCTCAAGAAGTTCAGGATATACTCAAGGAGATACCTGAGAGAAACATAGAATATGTAGAATTAACGGAAGAAGCGGTGAATCTTGCCGGGAAGTACATCACTGAGGGGGTAATAGGTAGAGGGAAATTGGTTGATGCGGAACATATAGCGATTGCAACAATAAACCGTGTGGATGTGTTAGTGAG